>CAYTMB010000286.1:0-3788 GCA_964438465.1 uncultured Rhodovulum sp.
AGGTGGCGGATGGTGCGCATGTTGTGCAGCCGGTCGGCGAGCTTGACCAGCAGGACGCGCAGGTCCTTGGACATCGCCATCAAGAGCTTGCGGAAGTTCTCGGCCTGGGCGTTCTCGACCGAGCCGAGCTCAAGGTTGGTCAGCTTGGTGACGCCGTCGACCAGCTGGGCGATCTCCTCGCCGAAGCGCAGCGAGATCTCGGAATAGGTCGAGCCGGTGTCCTCGATCACGTCGTGCAGCAGCGCGGTGATGATCGAGGCGTCGTCGAGCCGCTGCTCGGCGAGCAGCACGGCGACCGCGACCGGATGGCTGAAATAGGGCTCGCCGGAGACGCGGTTCTGGCCGGCGTGCAGCCGCAGGCCGTAGTCGTAGGCCGCCGCGATCAGGCCGCCGTCCGAGCGCGGGTTGTACGAGCGCACCAGCGCGATGAGCGCCGCGGCGGGCACGATTCCGTCGGGCCCGGGCTTGATCTGGGCCGAGTCGGACGTTGCGGCGAGCGCGGGGCTCAGGTTTCGCCCTGGGCTTCCATCAGCGCGCGCAGCAGGCGTTCTTCGGACATGTCGTCCTCGACCGGCGCGTCGTTGCCGACGAGCAGGGTCATGGCGTCTTCCTCGGGTTCGTCCACTTCGATCTGGCGCTGGAAGCTCTCGATCGCATTTTCCCGCAGCCGCTCGGCGGTGAGGGTCTCCTCGGCGATCTCGCGCAGCGCCACGACCGGGTTCTTGTCGTTGTCGCGATCGACCGTGATCCCCGACCCGGCCGCAAGCGCGCGCGCACGATGCGACGCGAGCATGACGAGCTCGAAACGGTTCGGGACCTTGTCGACGCAGTCCTCGACGGTTACGCGGGCCATGGGCAGCCTCCAGATCGGCTTTAATCCGTGAAGGGGCAGTATCTAGCCCCGCGGCGGCGCGAACACAAGGCCCCGCGCGCCGCGCGGATTTCCGTTTGTTTGCGCGCAGGCCTCAGGCACAGTCGCGCGCCAACAGCGAGGGAGACGCAGGCATGGACGGACGGTGGATCGGCGGCGCGGCTCTGGGGCTGGCGCTGTTCGCCGGCGCGGCGACGGCCGAGGCGCCGGGGCAGGCCGGGCGGGTGCAGGCCGCGCTGGAGGCCTGGCTCGCCGAGCGCGGGCCGGTGGAGGGCGTGACCGGGATCGCCGCCTATGTCAGCTTCGGCGCCGACGGCCCGGCGATCGAGGCCTTCGCCGGATCGACCGGGCGCGACGCCGGCGATCCGCCGGTCGGGCGCGACACGCTGTTCCACATGGGCAGCACCTCGAAATCCTTCACCTCGGCGGTGATCCTGAAACTCGAGGAGGCGGGCCGGCTGACGCTCGACGACACCGTCGGCGACTGGCTGCCGCAGTATCCGGCCTGGGGCGACGTGAGCATCCGCCGGCTGCTCAACATGACCAGCGGCATCCCGAACTATTCCGAGACCGAAGCCCTGTCGCGAGCCTGGGTCGAGGAATCGGCGCGCGACTTCACCGCCGAAGAGCTGGTGGCCTTCGTCTATCCCGACGGGGTCGACGACCTGCCGGTGACCGAGGGCTATCACTATTCCAACACCAACTTCGTCCTCGCGGGGATGATCGCGGCGCAAGCGGGCGAGGCCCCGTTCCGCGACCTGGTGCATTCGATGGTGATCGAGCCGGCCGGGCTGCGCTCGACCTTCTTCGAGGTCGGAACCTATCCCGCGCCGATCGTCGAGCGGCTGGCGCATGGCTATTTCGAGAACCACGCCTGCGCGGAATACCAGGGCGAGGACTGCGGGGTGACCTGGAACGAACCGCTGATCGGGCGCGACATCCGCGGCGACAGCCTGTCCTGGGCGCAGGCGGCCGGCGGCGCGGTCGCCAGCGCGCGCGACGTCGACGCCTGGGTGCGCGAGATCTTTTCGGGCCGCTTCGCCGCGCCCGAGCAGCAGACGGAATGGATGAGCCTGATCTCGACGGCGACCGGCGAGCCGATCGCCGACGTCACGCCCGAGGACCCGCGCGGCTTCGCGCTCGGGATCTCGAAGGCGGTGCTCGGCCCCTATGGCGGGGTGTGGTTCTACCAGGGCACGACGCTGGGCTACCGGACGCTCTACGTCTGGTTCGAGGACGAGGACATGGTGATCACCGTCCAGACCAACTCGCAGCCCGACGACGACAAGAGCGAGCTGAACAAGGCCATCATCAGCGTCTACGACGCCGTGCACGCCGAACCCTGACGTCCGGGCCGGCGCGGCGCCCGACCAGCCCGCGCGACGCGGGCGCCGCCGCCGCCAACGGCGCAGCGCGGCGCGGGCGCCACGCCGCCACGAGCGCGACGCCGACGCGCCGCCCCCGGCAAGCGGCGGCGGCGGCGCCAGCCGCCGGCGCCGCGCGCCAGCCGCCGGGCCGAGGGCCTCCGGCCGGGCGGCTTGCCTCCGGCGCGACCGGCGGCTATGCGGAGGCGTCACCCGAAAGCCGCCATGCCGCGCCAGATCATCCTCACCCGCCCCGACGACTGGCACCTGCATCTGCGCGACGGCGCGATGCTGGCGGCCGTGCTGCCGGCCTCGCGCGACTTCGCCCGCGCCATCGTGATGCCGAACCTCGTGCCGCCGGTCGCCACCGCGCAGGACGCGGCCGCCTATCGCGAGCGCATCCTCGCGGCGCTGCCGGAGGGGCAGGACTTCACCCCGCTGATGACGCTCTACCTGACCGAGACCACCGACCCGGCCGACGTGGCCGCGGCGGCGGCCGACGGGCTGGTGACGGCGGTGAAGCTCTATCCGGCCGGGGCGACGACCAATTCCGCGAGCGGGGTGCGCGACATCGCCAAGGTGATGCCGGTGCTGGAGCGGATGGCCGCCGTCGGCCTGCCGCTGTGCGTGCATGGCGAGGTCACAGATCCGGCGGTGGACATCTTCGACCGCGAGGCGGTGTTCATCGAGCGGGTGCTGGCGCCCCTGCGCGCGCAGCTGCCGGAGCTGCGCGTGGTGATGGAGCATGTCACCACCCGCGACGGCGTCGACTACATCGCAGCGGCGGAGGCGAACCTCGCCGGCACGCTGACGGTCCATCACCTGATCTTGAACCGCAACCACCTGCTGGTCGGCGGGATGCGGCCGCATTACTATTGCCTGCCGATCGTCAAGCGCGAGACCCACCGGCGCGCGCTGCGCGCCGCGGCGGTCTCGGGCGATCCGCGGTTCTTCCTCGGCACCGACAGCGCGCCGCATCCGCGCCACGCCAAGGAGGCCGAGTGCTGCGCCGCCGGGGTGTTCTCGGCCCCGGTCGCGATGGCCTGCCTCGCGCAGGTGTTCGAGGAGGAGGGCGCGCTCGACCGGCTGGAGGGGTTCGCCAGCCTGCACGGGCCGGCGTTCTATCGCCTCGCGCCCAATTCCGGCCGGATCGCGCTGGAGCGCGCCGAGGCGCCGGTCCCCCTGCCCGCCGCGCTCGAGTCCGGGGCCGGGACCGTGGCGACGTTCGATCCGGGATTTCCGCTGCACTGGCGGGTCACGCCAGTTTAAGGAGCCGCCATGTTCGCCAACAGCTTTCCCGCCGACGCCGAGATGGCGCATATGACCGCCCGGATGCTGTGGGAGGTCGAGGCCGTGCATTTCCGCCGCGGCGATCCCTACAAGTTCACCTCCGGCCTCGCCTCGCCGGTCTATATCGACTGCCGCAAGCTGATCTCGTATCCGCGGATCCGCGGCGCGCTGATGGACTTCGCCTGCGCCAAGCTGCTGCGCGACGCCGGTTTCGAGGCGTTCGACGCGGTGGCCGGCGGCGAGACCGCGGGCATCCCCTTCGC
>CAYTMB010000287.1:0-3745 GCA_964438465.1 uncultured Rhodovulum sp.
ATGCACAATCCGCGCGACTGGCAACAGTTCCCATTTCGGCGGGCGCCCGCCCGGCAAGGCTTCTTTCCGCCGGTTGCGACCCCCACGCCCCGGACCGCCGCGGGCGTTCGGCCCCGGGACCGGCGCTCAGAGCAGCCGCGCCAGCCCCTGCGGCAGCCGCGGCGGATTGAGCGACATCACCCGATAGAACAGCGCGTAGATCCAGGCCGTCGCGAAGAAGAACAGCGCGCTCAGGATCGCGCTGTCATAGCTCAGCATCACGAAGGCGGTGGTGATCAGCGGCAGCGACCAGGTGACGACGGCGGTCGCGGGATTGCGCAGATGCACCGGCCCGCTCTGCTTGACCAGCCGCCGGGCATAGCGCCGGTGCGCCAGCATGTGGAAATGCACCCGGTCGGGCTGGCCGACGCTGTGCCCCTCGCGCCGCGCCTTGCGCCGCATCGAGGCCAGCGTCTCGATCACCGGATAGGCGCAGATCAGGATCGCCGCCCAGGCCGAGATCTCCGGGTTGCGCGCCGGCAGCAGCACGCCGAGCGCCGCCAGCAGGAAGCCGCAGAAATACGCGCCGCCGTCGCCGAGGAAGATCCGCCCGAACGGGAAGTTGACGACGAAGAACCCCGCGACCAGCGCCGCGTAGAGCAGCGCCAGCGACATCACCAGCGTGTCCCCGACCTGGTGCGCCACCCAGGCGAAGGCCCCGAGCATGATGATCAGCGCGCCGGCGGCCAGCCCGTTGAAGCCGTCGATGATGTTGATCGCGTTGGCGACGCCGCCCATCGCGAAGCCGGTGAACAGCAGCGCCACGATCCAGAACGACAGCAGCCAGTCGACGCCCGGCAGATCCACCGCGTCCATCACATAGCCGGTGGCGAGCGCGAACACGACGCCGGCGCCCATCGTCGCCAGCAGCCGCCAGCGCACGCTGACCCGCTTGGTCAGGTCCTCGCCCAGCCCGGCGGCGAAGGCGGGGATCCCCGACAGCCCGATCAGCGCCCAGATCGCGCGCAGCTCCTCGGGCAGCACCGGCCAGGCGGCGACATAGCCGACCGCGACCGCGATCCCGCCGATGCGCGGCACCGGATGTTTGTGGAACTTCTGCGGCCCGGCCACGCCGTCATGGGTGAAACGGGCGTGCCAGCGCTCGGTGAGCATCAGCGCGAGGCAGACAAGCAGGCTCGACGCCAGCGCGACCGCAGCGGGCAGGGCCAGCGACGCCCAGTCGAAGTCGGGGTGCAGACTGCCCATCCCTCCGGGATTTTCCCGATCCGCAGCGTGAAGATAGCGCTACTTATCCGGTTTCGGCGCCGCAGGCGAGGGCATTTCGCATTCGCGGGACGCAGGCGCACGCGAGTCTTCGCCGGCGTGGCGCCGATGCCACGCCCAGGCCGAGGCGCAGATCGCATCGACCCCGCGCGCCGTCCGCCAGCCGAGCGCGCCCGCCGCCCGCGCCGGGTCGGCGTAGGCGCTGGCGACGTCGCCCGGCCGCCGCGGCGCCGCGGCCAGCGGCACCGGCCGGCCGCTGGCCGCCGCCATCGCCGCCGCGAGCTCGCGCACCGAGACGCCGCGGCCGGTCCCGAGGTTGAACGCCTCCGCGCCGCGCGCCCGCCCGGTGCGGTCGAGCGCCGCGAGATGCGCCTCCGCGAGATCCATCACATGCAGGTAGTCGCGCACGCCGGTTCCGTCCGGGGTGCCCCAGTCCGTCCCGTGCACGCTCAGCGCCGGCCGCGATCCGTCGGCCACCGCCAGCAGGTTCGGCATCAGGTTCACCGCCTCGGCGCCCGGACATTCGCCCAGCCGGCCGCTGTCATGCGCGCCCGCCGGATTGAAATAGCGCAGCAGGGCCGCCGACCAGCGCAGGTCGGCCGCCGCCGCCTCGGCGATCAGCCGCTCGGCGTCGCGCTTGCTGGCGCCGTAGGGCGTCCCGGGCCGGAGCGGGTGATCCTCGCGGATCGGCAGCGCCTCGGGCGGCCCGTAGATCGCTGCGCTCGACGAGAACACCATGCGCCGGCAGGGGCTGTCGGCCAGCGCCGCCATCAGCCGGCGCGTGCCCTCGACGTTGACCTCGGCGTAGAGCGCCGGCCGGCGCAGCGAGTCCGAGGGCGACTTCAGCCCGGCGCAGTGGATCGCGGCGTCCGGCCGCGCCGCCGCCACCGCCGCCGCCAGCGCCGCGCCGTCGCGCATGTCGCCGCGCAGGAAGCCGAAGTCGCGCCCCGCCAGCGCCCGCGCCCGGTCGAGCGCCTCGGCCGGCGCGGTGGCGAGGCTGTCGAACACCAGGACCTCGTGGCCCGCCGCCAGCAGCGCCACCAGCACATGGCTGCCGACATAACCGGCGCCCCCGGTCAGCAGCACCCGCAGCGGCGCCGCCGCGCCGCTCACGCCCGGGCGCCCGCCGGCCGGCGGCGCGGCGCGGCGCCGACCGCGCGCTCGCCGAGCCAGGCGTTGACCCGCCAGGCGAGGCTCTGCCAAGCCGGGTCCAGCGGCAGGCCGTGGCCGAGGCCGGGCATCACCGCAGTCTCGGCGCCGTAAGCCAGCGCCAGCGCCCAGAGGTCGGTCTTCGGCACGAAGGCGTCGCGGTCGCCCATCACCGCCAGCATCGGCGTCAGCCGCGCGCTCGGCCAGAACGGCAGGTCCCAGGTCAGGCCGTCGAACAGCGCCGCCGGGCTCTCCGGCGCCGGCGGCGCGACGACGTCGGCGATCCAGTCCTCCGGGGTGTCCTCGGTGAAGAACGCGCGCCGCGCCGCCTCGGTCCCGAGCAGCGCGCCGCCGCCGGCCTGGGTCAGCATCAGCGCCGCCAGCACGTCGGGCGAGGCGCTCGCCAGCCGCCACAGCGTCGGCCCGAGGCCCATCGGTCCCGGCGAGGCGACCAGCGCCGCGCCCGCCAGCCATCCCTCGGCGGCGAGGTGCTGCGCCACCAGCCCGCCCAGCGAATGCGCGATCGCCACCGGCCGCTCGCCCATCGCCTCGGCCGCGGCGCGCGCCGCGCGCACATGGTCGCGCAGCCGCGCCGGGCCGTCGGTCGGCCCGGGCAGCCGCGGCGCCGAGACCCGGTGCCCGCGCCGGGCGAACCACGGGGCGACGAAGCGGGTCCAGACCTCGGGTCCGGAAAAGGCGCCGTGCAGGAAGAGGAGCGGCGGGGGGCTCATGGCGCGATCTCGGCTGTTTCGGGGAATCGCCATAACCGCCCGCGCCGCCGCTGTCGATGGCGGGCCGCGGCCGGACCGGGCCATCCGAGGCGCCCCCGACGCGGAGCGGTCCGGCGCCGCGGGCGCCCGGCGTCGCCGCCGGCGGCCCCGCGGCGCATCCTCGTCGGTCCGCGGCGCGGCGGGTCCCCGGGATGCGGAATTCGAGGCGACGCCCGGGCTCGGCGGCGACCACATCCGGCGCATTCACGCGCTTGCGGTCGCGCCCGAGGGGCGAATCGTGCTAGGGTGCCGCTCCGAACAACCGTGATGGAGACAGGCAATGGACGCCGCGGTTCGAATCGACGACTACGCCCGGCGACTCTTCGCCGCGAGCGGCGACCGGGCGGAATACGAAGCCGCCCAGAAGGCCAAGGATTGCGCGGCGCGCGGCGCCGGCGAGGAAGCCGAGCAGTGGCGCAAGGTGCGCGAGCGCATCCGCATCCTGCGCGGCCCGAGCGTGAGCTGAGACGAACTCCGTTTGATCGCCACGGGTCGCGCCGCTTCGAAGAACGAGCGCCCCGGATCGCATCAGCGGGGCGCCGCCCCGCGCGATCCGGTCGCCC
>CAYTMB010000288.1:0-3745 GCA_964438465.1 uncultured Rhodovulum sp.
CAGCGCCACCCGGTTCTGCACGTTGACCGCGGCGATGTCGGGATCGGTGCCGACCTCGAACGACACCGTCAGCGCATAGCTGCCGTCGGCGCCGCTGGTCGACTTCATGTAGATCATGTCGTCGACGCCGATCACCGCGTCCTCGATCGGCTGCGCCACCGAGGTCTCGACCGCCTCGGCGCTCGCCCCCGGATAGCTCGCCGTCACCGCGACCTGCGGCGGCACGATGTCGGGGAACTGCGCCACCGGCAGCCGGGTCATCGCCACGAGCCCGGCGATGGTGATGACGATCGAGATGACCGCCGCGAGCCGCGGCCGGGCGATGAAGACGTCGGAGATCATCGCCTCAGCCGTCCGTGCCGGCGGCGAGCGCCGCATCGACCTTCGCGCCGGGCCGCGCCTTGTTCAGCCCCTCGACGATGACCTGCTCGCCCTCCGACAGCCCCTGCGCGATCGCCATCCGGCCCTCGCTGGTCGCCCCGGTCTCGACCCGGCGCAGCTCGACCGTGCCGTCGGGCGCCACCACCAGCACGAACGAGCCCTGCAGGTCGCGCTGCACCGCCTGCTGCGGCACGGTCAGCGCCCGCTCGGCCGTATCCGAGCGCAGCGTCACCCGCACCAGCGCCCCGTCGGTCAGCCGGCCCTGCGGGTTGGCGAACACCGCGCGCACCAGGATCGTGTCGGTGCCCCGCGCCACCTGCACGTCGGCGAAATCGACGTCGCCCGGCTCGGGATAGGCGGAATTGTCGGCGAGCGTCAGCGCCACCGCGCCGAGCTTCGAGACCTCGCCGGCCGCGACCCGGGCCTCGAACTCCAGCGCGGTGCGCTCGGGCACCGGAAACTCCACCGTCATCGGATCGGTGCGCACCAGCGTGACCAGCGGCCCGCTCTCCGGCCCGACCAGCGCGCCGACATCCGCCGCGGCCAGCCCGACCACGCCCGCGAACGGCGCGCGCACCTCGGTATAGGACAGGTCCAGCGCGGCGCGGTCCCGCTGCGCCGACAGCCGCCGCACATCGGCGTCCGCCTTCGCGAGGTTGGCCTCCGCCACGTCGAGCACGGCCTGCGCCGTGGCCTGCCGCGCCACCAGCGTCGCCTGGCGGTCGCGCTCGATGGCGGCGAGCCTGCGCTCGGCCTCCGCCGCCGCGATCGCGGCCTCGATCTCGTCCAGCGCGGCGCGATAGGCGCCGTCCTCGATGTTGAACAGCACCGCCCCGGCCTCGACCCGCCCGCCCTCGACGAAGTTGCGCGCCTCGACGAAGCCCGACACCCGCGCGCGGATGTCGACCTTCTGCTGGGCCACCGCGCGGCCGGTGAACACCGCCATGTCGCTGACCGCGGTCAGCTCCGCCGCCGCCACCGTCACGGCCGGCGCGGGCTGCGCCGCCGCCGCCGACGCCGCGGCGAGCGCGATCCAGACCGCCGCGACCCCGCCGAACCCTGGAAGCCAACGCATCCGCCGCACCCTCGCACCAGGAACCGGACGGAACCCGCCCGGGCGGCGCGAGCAAGCGCAGCGCCCGTCAAGGGATACCGCCCCGCCCCGCCCGCCGTCCACCGCCTTGATGCGCCCGCGCGAACGCGGGATCAGCCGCGGATCGCCTTCAGCATGACCTCGACATGCGCGGGATCGGCGTCCGGGGTGATGCCGTGGCCGAGGTTGAACACATGCGGCCCGCCGGCGAACGCCGCGACGCAGGCCTCGGTCCCCCGCACCAGCGCCTCGCCCCCGACCACCAGCAGCAGCGGATCGAGATTGCCCTGCACGCAGACCGCTCGCTGGATCTCGCGCGCGGCCCAGGCCGGATCGACGCTGGTGTCGAGCGCCACCGCCGCGACCCCCGTGGCCGCGGCGAACCCCGCGTAGTTCCCCCCGGCGCCGCGCGGGAAACCGATCACCGGCACGCCGGGATGCGCCGCGCGCAGCGCCGCGACGATGCGCCGCGCCGGCGCCAGGCAATACCGCTCGAACTGCGCGCCCGGCAGCGCCCCGGCCCAGCTGTCGAACAGCTTCACCACCTCCGCCCCCGCCGCGATCTGGCGCGACAGGTACCAGATCGTCGCATCGGTGATCCGCTCGATCAGCGCGTCGAACGTCGCCGGATCGCCGTACATCAGCCGCCGCGCCGGCCCCTGGTCCGGCGTGCCCCGCCCCGCGATCATGTAGGTCGCCACCGTCCACGGCGCGCCGGCGAAGCCGATCAGCGTCGTCTCCCCGGGCAGCTCCTCGCGCAGCAGCCCCACGGTCTCGTAGACCGGGGCCAGCGTCTCGTCGATCGCCTCGACCGGCTTCAGCCGGGCGAGATCGGCCGCCGAGGTCACGGTCGACAGCCGCGGCCCCTCGCCCTCGACAAAGCTCAGATCCAGCCCCAGCGCCTGCGGCACCAGCAGGATATCGGCGAACAGGATCGCCGCGTCGAAACCGTAGCGCCGGATCGGCTGCAGCGTCACCTCGGCGGCCAGTTCCGGCGTATAGCACAGGTCGAGGAAACTGCCCGCCTTCGCCCGCGTCGCGCGATATTCCGGCAGATAGCGCCCGGCCTGCCGCATCATCCAGACCGGCGGAACGGGCGGCGTCTCGCCGGCGAGCGCGCGCAGCATCAGCTTGGAGTCCGCCATTTTCCCTCGTCTTGCGATAGATCGGGCGCGACCTTACAGAGAAAGCCCGGAATGGAAAGGCACGCCGCCGCGATGACCATCGACCCGCCCTCGCCGGACCGCCCGCTGCGGATCGGCACCCGCGGCAGCCTGCTCGCGCTCGCCCAGGCCCATGAGACCCGCGCCCGCCTGATGGCCGCGCACGGCCTGCCCGAGGCCGCCTTCGCCGTCGTCGTGATCAGGACCACCGGCGACCGCGTGCTCGACCGGCCGCTGTCGGAGATCGGCGGCAAGGGCCTGTTCACCCGCGAGATCGAGGACGCGCTGCTCGCCGCCGAGATCGACATCGCCGTGCATTCGATGAAGGACATGCCCACGCTGCAGCCGGACGGGCTCGCCATCACCTGCTGCCTTCCGCGCGAAGACGTGCGCGACGCCTTCGTCGCCCTCGGCGGCGGCTCGCTCGCGGGGCTCGCGCCGGGGTCGGTCGTCGGCACCTCCAGCCTGCGCCGCCGCGCGCAGCTGCGCAACCGCCGCCCGGACCTCGAGCTGGTCGAGTTCCGCGGCAACGTGCAGACCCGAATGAAAAAGCTCGAGGCCGGGGCCGCGGACGCCACCTTCCTCGCGATGGCCGGCCTGCGGCGGCTCGGCATGGAGGCCGTCGCCACCGCGCCGATCTCGCCCGACGACATGCTGCCCGCCGTCGCCCAGGGCTGCATCGGCGTCGAGCAGCGCCTCGGCGACGACCGCGCCTCCGCCCTGCTCGCCGCCATCCACCACGCCGAGACCGGCCACCGTCTCGCCGCCGAGCGCGCCTTCCTGCTCGGCCTCGACGGCTCCTGCCAGACCCCCATCGCGGGCCTCGCCGAGCTGACCGGCGCCGGCCTGCGCCTGCGCGGCGAGATTCTGCGCCCCGACGGCTCCGAGCGCCTGACCTGCGAGCTCACCGGCGCGGTCGCCGACGCCGCGGCGATGGGCGCCGCCGCCGCCGCCGACCTCCGCAGCCGGGCGCCCGCGGACTTCTTCGAGGGCTGACCGCCCTAACAAGAGGTAAATTTTTCGGATTTTACTGTTTAGAATCAATCGTATATCCGCCTGCGCACGCGTGCACAGCCGTGCGACGGATCGCGCTCAGCGCCGCGCCCGC
>CAYTMB010000289.1:0-3729 GCA_964438465.1 uncultured Rhodovulum sp.
CGGTGCTTGCCGCCGAAGCAGACGTTCGCCACCAGCTCGGGGATGCGGATCTTGCCGATCAGCGCGCCGTCCGGCGTGTAGCAATGCACGCCGTCGCCGGCGCTGGTCCAGATCCGGCCGTCGGAATCGAGGCGGAAGCCGTCGAACAGACCGGCGGTGCAGTCGGCGAACACCCGGCTCGCGCCGAGGCTGCGCCCCTCGGGCTTCACGTCGAACACGCGGATGTGCCGCGGCCCGTCGGGGGCGTGCGATGCGCCGGTGTCGGCGACATAGAGCAGCGATTCGTCGGCCGAGAACGCGAGCCCGTTGGGCTTGTCGAAGTCGTCGGCGACGACGGTGATCTCGCCGCTGTCGCCGTCGATGCGGTAGACGTGGTTGACGCCGATCTCGCTCTCGGCCCGGCCGCCCTCGTAGTCGATCAGGATGCCGTAGGGCGGGTCGGTGAACCAGATCGAGCCGTCGGACTTCACCACCGCGTCGTTGGGCGAGTTCAGCCGCTTGCCCTTGTAGCTGTCCGCGAGCACGGTGACGGAGCCGTCATGCTCGGTGCGCGTCACCCGCCGGCCGCGGTGCTCGCAGGTCACCAGCCGGCCCTGGCGGTCGACGGTGTTGCCGTTCGAGTTCATCGCGGGCGCGCGGAACACCGAAACCGCGCCGTCGCAGTCGTCCCAGCGCAGCATCCGGTCGTTCGGGATGTCCGACCAGACCAGATAGCGCCCGGCGGCGAACCAGGCCGGGCCTTCGGACCAGCGCGCGCCGGTCCACAGCCGCTCGACCCGGGCGTGGCCGATCAGGCAGGCGTTGAAGCTCGGGTCGATGGCTTCGAAGCCCGTCCCGTCGATCGATCCGTAAAACATGCGGTCTCCCCGGTTCGGCCGGATCTCGCGCCCGGCTGTCGCGCGCGAGATTAGGAAGCCGGCCGGGTCCGGGCAACCGGAATCGCCCGGAATCGTCGCCGCGCCGGCTCGGGCGGGCCCCGGGCGAGCGGCCGGGTCACACGGCGGTCATGCAAACGCCACGGGCCGTTAACGCGGCTGCGCTAAAATCCGGACAAACGAAGCGGTTACGGGCGGGCTCATGGCCTACATCGGCATCTCGGCGTCCGACGCCGGCCTGGCCGTCGCGGGCGCGGGCGCCGGCGCGGACCGGGATGCGGCCGAAGGCCTCGACGCGCTGCTGGCGCGGCGGCTGGCCGAAGCCGGACCGGACGCGCCGGTCGTGATCCTGATCCACGGCTACAGGTTCGACCCCGCCGCCGCGCCGCAGGACGACCCGCACCGCTCGCTGTTCGCCTTCGAGCCGGGCGCGCAGGGCTGGAAGGCGCGCAGCTGGCCGCGCGGCCTCGGCTTCGAGCCCGACCGGCCGCAGCGCGGGCTCTGCATCGGCTTCGGCTGGCCGGCGATCGCGCCGCATCTGCCGAACCTGATCGCCGAGGGCCGCACCGGCTTCGCCCGCGTCTACGACCGCGCCGGCGCGATGGGCGCGCGGCTGGCGGAGCTGATCGCGCGCATCCAGGCCGCCGCCCCGGGCCGCCCGGTCGACCTGCTCGCCCACAGCCTCGGCGCCCGGGTGGCGCTGGCGGCGCTGCCGCATCTCGAGACCGCGCCGGGGCGGATCGTGCTGCTCGGCGCCGCCGAATTCGACGACCGCGCCCGCGAGGCGCTGGCCGGATCGCGCGCGGCCCGGCCGCCGGCGATCTACAACGTGACCTCGCGGGCGAACGACGTCTACGACGCGGCTTTCGAGACCTTCGCGCCGCGCCGCAACTGGGGCGAGCGCGCCGTCGGGCTCGGCCTGCGCGACCCGCGGTCGTGCTGGCTCGACCTGCAGCTCGACCGGCCCGACGTGACCGACTGGATCAACGCCCGGGGCGTCCCGCTGACGCCGGCGCGCGCCCGGCTGTGCCACTGGAGCTTCTACACCCGCGGCGGCGCCTTCGAGGTCTATCAGGCGATCCTGCGCCGCCGGCCCGGCTGGGACATCCCCAGCCTGCGCGCGGCGCCCTGCTTCGCCGCGCAGGAGCCGCGCTGGAGCCGGCTGGCGCTGCGGCTGCGCCGGCCCGCCCTGCCGCGGCCGGCGCTCGCCGCGCTCGGCTCCGGCCTCGAAAGCGCTTGATCGCGCCGCGGCGCGGGCCATGCTGGGCGGCGCCGCCGCATTCGGGGACCCTGACATGACCGCACCCATCGAGCTGCACTACTGGCCGACGCCCAACGGCTGGAAGATCGCCATCGCGCTCCACGAGATGGATCTGCCCTACACGCTGCGCCTGGTGAACATCGGCGCCGGCGAGCAGTTCCGCCCCGAGTTCCTCGCCATCGCGCCGAACAACCGGATGCCGGCGATCGTCGACCCGGAGGGCCCGGACGGCGCGCCGATCTCGGTGTTCGAATCCGGCGCCATCCTGATGTATCTCGCGCGCAAGACCGGCCGTTTCCACGGCGCGACCGAGCGCGAGCGCGTCGAGGTCGAGCAATGGCTGATGTGGCAGATGGGCGGCCTCGGCCCGATGGCCGGGCAGGCGCATCACTTCCTCAACTACGCGCCGGACATGGACCCGCCGAACGACCTGCCCTACGCCAAGGACCGCTATCGCAACGAGGTCGGCCGGCTCTACGGCGTGCTGGACCGGCGCCTCGCGGACCGCGCCTATGTCGCCGGCGACTTCTACTCCATCGCCGACATGGCGATCTGGCCCTGGGCGAACGGCTGGGAGAACCAGCAGCAGGACATCGCGCGCTTTCCGCACATGCAGGCCTGGCTCGCGCGGGTCTGGGAGCGCCCGGCGGTGCAGGCCGGCCGAGGCCTCGCCGCGGAGCACCGCGCGAACCTCAAGTCCGACCGCGCGGCGCAGCGCATCCTGTTCGGCCAGACCGCGCCGCGCTGACGCCGCGCGCGGGCCGCGCCCGCGGTCAGTCCTCGTCCTCGCCCAGCGGCGCGACGCCCGCCAGCGCCTCCGCCGGCAGCGCCTCGAGCATCGCGCGGGCGCTGCGCCCGAGCAGCGGATGCACCCAGTCGGGCGCCACGTCCACCAGCGGGCGCAGCACGAAGCCGCGTTCGTGCAGCCGCGGATGCGGCAGCACCAGCCCGTCGGGCGCCCGCTCGGCCTGCGCCTCGGGCGCCAGCGCGATCCAGCCCGCCACCGTCGCCGCATCCGGCAGCACCCGGTCGCCCCAGGCCAGCAGGTCGAGGTCGCAGGCGCGCGGGGCCCAGCGCCGCCGCCGGTCCCGCCCCAGCTCGCGCTCGATGGCGTGCAGCGCCGACAGCAGCCCGGCCGGCGACATCGCGGTCTCCAGCGCCGCGACGCCGTTGACGAAATCCGGGCCCGCGCCGGGCGGGAAGGCCGGCGTGCGGTACCACGGGCTTCGCGCCGCAACCGTCGCGCCGCGCGCCGCCAGCGCCGCCAGCGCCGCCTCCAGCGTGGCGCGCGGCGGACCCGCCGGCGAGGGCAGGTTCGCGCCAAGGGCAATCAGTTTGAATTGCGGATACATTTGCCCCGGTCCCGATGGCGAATAGGCTTCCCGTCGTCTCGGGCCGGGCCTATAAGCGTCGCCGGCCCGAGGCAACGATCTTTGTTCGGCCCAATCAAGCAGCCATTTCGACGGAGGATTGGCGAATGTTCTATCGCGACGAAAGGCTGGCCCTCTTCATAGACGGCGCGAACCTCTACGCAGCGGCGCGTGCGCTCGGCTTCGATATCGACTACAAGCTTCTAAGAAGCGAGTTCGTTCG
>CAYTMB010000290.1:0-3714 GCA_964438465.1 uncultured Rhodovulum sp.
TTTGAAACCCTATTGAGCAGTCGAGGGCCCCCGCCCACAGGCGGGGAGAAAAAAAGACTCGCGGCCAACTGGCCGCTCCTTGTTCTTGCCCTCCGCCGGCGCCGCGCGTCGACACCGGGCGGCGGCGCCACGCGCGCGACGATCCAGCGCGCCGCGGGCGCCCCGGCGCAACCAGCGCGCCGTCGGCGCGGCGCCCTGGCCGGTCACAGCGCGTCGGCGTAGCAGGCGACCGACTCGGCGATGGCTTCGGGCGTCGCGTCGGTGGAGTAGAATTCGAGGAACGGATGGCCGGGCGCCGCGAGATAGGTGAAGGTCGAATGGTCCATCAGGTAGAACTCGGGGTCGTCGCCGGCGTGGCGGAAATAGACCCGGTAGGCGCTGGCGGCCGCGGCGACGTCCTCGGCGACGCCGCTCAGCCCGATCATCTCGGGGTGGATATAGGCGGCGTATTCCGACGCCACCTCGGGGGTGTCGCGCTCGGGGTCGATCGAGATGAACACCAGCCCGAGATCCTCGCCCTGCTCGGCGGCGAGGTCGGCGGCCGCGGCGTTGCGCGCCAGATCGACCGGGCAGACGTCGGGGCAGAAGGTGTAGCCGAAATAGATCAGCGTCGGCCCGGAGATCACCTCCGCGTCGGTGACGCGGGCGCCGGCGCCGTTGGTCAGCGCGAACGGCCCGCCGATCGAGGCGGACCCGTCGGCGACGGCGCCGCGCCGGCAGCCGGCGAACGGGTCGGTGGCGGGCCACAGCCACGACCACGCGACGAGGCCGGCGCCGGCGGCGAGGCCGAGGCCGAGGATCCCGGCGGCGAGTCGTGCGGCGGTTCTGTCCATCTGCGGCGCTCCCCTCGCATCCCGTCGCGGCGTCTTGCACGATCCCCGCGACGGTCTCAAGCCGCGGCCCGGTCAATTCGCTGGGACCGCCGCGGCGAGGCTGGTATCGCGGGACCATGACCCGGCCCGATCCGTCCGCCTTCGCCCCCGCCGAACGCCGCGCCCGGCTGCCGCCGCGCACGCTGATCCGGCTGCGCTGGCTGGCGGTGGCCGGCCAGTCGGCGGCGGTGCTGCTGGCCTGGCTGGGGCTGGGGTTCGACCTGCCGGTCGCCGCCTGCGCCGGGGTCATCGCCGCCGCGGGCCTGTTCAACCTCGCCGCGATGCGGTGGACCGCGAAGAACCGCCGGCTGACCGAGCGCGCGGCGGCGCTGGGCCTGCTGTTCGACCTCTGCCAGCTGGCGGCGCTGCTGTCGCTCACCGGCGGGCTCGCCAATCCCTTCGCGCTGCTGATGCTGGTTCCGGTGACGATCAGCGCCTCGGCGCTGCCGCTGCGCGCGACGCTGCTGCTCGGCGCGGCGGCGACGGCGCTGATCACGGCGCTGGCCGTGGCCCACCTGCCGCTGCGGCTCGACGACGGGGCCGCGCTGACCCGGCCGGGCGCGCTGACGCTGGGCGCCTGGGCGTCGCTGGTGATCGGCGCGCTGTTTCTCGGGATCTACGCGCGGCGGGTGACCGGCGAGACCTTCCTGCTGTCGCAGGCGCTGACCGCGACGCAGCTGGCGCTGGACCGCGAACAGCGCTTCACCGCGTTGAGCGGGGCGGTGGCGGCGGCGGCGCATGAACTGGGCGGCCCGCTGGCGACGATCAAGCTGGCCTCGGGCGAACTGGCGCAGGCGCTCGCCGACCGCCCGGACCTGCGCGCGGACGCGCTGCTGATCCGCGCCGAGGCCGACCGCTGCGGCGGCATCCTGCGGGCGATGGCGGCGCGCGGCGGCGCGGAGACGCGGCTGCGCCGCGCGCCGCTGGCGAGCGTGGTCGCCGAGGCCGCGGCGCCGCACGCCGACCGCGCCGCGCGCCTCGTCACCCGCATCGCCGGCGCGCTGGCCGCGGACGCCCCCGCCGGCCAGCCGGAGATCGAGCGCGGCCCGGAGATCGTCCAGGGCCTGCGCAACCTGGTGCAGAATGCGGTGGATTTCGCCGCCTCGACGGTCTGGATCGACATCGACTGGAGCGAGCGCGAGATCCGCGTGACGATCGCCGACGACGGGCCGGGCTTTCCGCCCGAGCTGATCGGCCGGATCGGCGAGCCGTTCCTGCGCCGCCGCGGCCCGCAGGCGGAGCGCCCCGGCTACGAGGGCATGGGCCTCGGGCTGTTCATCGCCAAGACCCTGCTCGAGCGCAGCGGCGCCAGGCTCGCGTTCGACAACCGCGATCAAGGCGGCGGCGCGGTGGTCACGGTGGTCTGGCCGCGCCCGGACGCCGGCGGCGATGCGCGGTGACCCGCCGGAGCGCCGCGCCGGCGTCGCGCCGGTTGCGCCGTGGCGCCCGCGGCGCGCTGCATCGGCGCGCCGGTGGCGCCGTCGCCTCGCCCCGACCGCGCGCGGGGCGGCGGGCGATTGACCCGGGCGGCTGCGGCGCTACGTCGCGGCGCACGGAAAAATTGGAGGCTTTCGCCATGGGCCCGCTCGAGCCGGCCGCCGATCGGTCGCTGCTGCTCCTCGACGACGACGAGCCGTTCCTGCGGCGGCTGAGCCGCGCGATGGAGAAGCGCGGCTTCGACGTGACCGCGGTGGAGACCGTCGCCGCCGGCCGGGCGGCGGCCGAGGCGCGGCCGCCGGCCTATGCGGTGATCGATCTGCGGCTGGAGGACGGCAACGGCCTCGATCTGGTCGAGACCCTGCGCGCGCGGCGCCCCGACGGCCGGATCGTGGTGCTGACCGGATACGGCGCCATCGCGACCGCCGTCGCGGCGGTCCGGATCGGGGCCTGGGACTACCTGTCCAAGCCCGCCGACGCCGACGACGTCACCGGCGCGCTGCTCGCCGTCGGCCACGCGCGCCCGGCGCCCTCGGAGAACCCGATGTCCGCCGACCGGATCCGCTGGGAGCATATCCAGCGCATCTACGAGATGTGCGACCGCAACGTCTCGGAGACCGCGCGCCGGCTGAACATGCACCGCCGCACCCTGCAGCGCATTCTCGCCAAGCGCTGCCCGCGGTGACGGAGCCTCGGGTCCCCGGGCGATTGCGCTTGCATCCGCCGCGGGGCGGGCCTATATCGGCCTCATCAGCGGCAGGTTGATCCCTCGGGTCTCCTCCCACCGGAAGTTCAACGGGCCGCGCGCCCGTTTTTTCGTTCCGGAGTCCGAATTGGCCGACCTGATCGCCAAAGCCGCCATCGACCGGCGCCTCGCCGGCATCGTCGCCCCGACCATCGAAGGTCTGGGGTTCGAACTGGTGCGAATCCGGCTGATGGGCGGCAAGCGCGCCACGCTGCAGATCATGGCCGAGCGCCCCGAAGGCGGCATCGAGGTGGCGGATTGCGCCAAGATCAGCCGCGCGCTGTCGGCGGTGCTCGACGTCGAGGATCCGATCAGCGGCGAATACACCCTTGAGGTGTCGAGCCCCGGCATCGACCGGCCGCTGACCCGGCTGAAGGATTTCGTCCGCTACGAGGGCTATGAGGTCAAGCTCGAGACCTCCGAGATGATCGACGGCCGCCGCCGCTTCAAGGGCGTGCTGGCCGGGGTGCAGGACGACGAGGTGCTGATCGAGATCCCCGAGGGGACGATCGGCCTCGAATTCGACTGGCTGACCGACGCGAAGCTGGTGCTGACCGACGCGCTGATCGCCGAGAGCCTCGCCGCCCGCAAGGCGCAGGGCTTCGACGAGGGCGAGGCCGGGGAGGGCGACTTCGACCCGGGCGAGTTCGACGAGATCGA
>CAYTMB010000291.1:0-3696 GCA_964438465.1 uncultured Rhodovulum sp.
TTGTCGAGCAGCAGCGTCACCACGGTGTCGCGGAAATCGGTGTCGCGCTCGCGCTTGAAGCTCAGCGGCGTCATCGGATTGGCGATCACCCGCGCCAGCCGGCCGGCGTCCAGCGTGCCCTCCTCCAGATCGAACTCCCAGGCGCGGTTCTGCTGCGCCTGCAACCGGCGCTGCAGCCGGTTCGCCAGCCGCGCCACCGCGCCCTTCAGCGGCTCCAGCTGCTGGTCGAGATAGGCGCGCAGCCGCTCCAACTCGGCCGGATCGGCCAGATCCTCGGCCGCGATCTCCTCGTCGAACTTCGTGGTCCAGACCTTGTAGCCGGGATCGGCTTCGGAATGCGGCGCCGGCGGGCGGCCCTCGGGCGGCTCGCCCTCGGCCATCTCGGCGTCCTCGGCCAGCTCGGCGTCGTCGTCCTCGCCCAGCGCCGCCTGCATGGTCTGCGGATCGGAGCTGCTCTCGGCCGCCTCGTCCTGGTCGGACTCCTCGGCCGCGCTGTCGTCGTCGGCCTCGGCGCCGCCCTGCTCCTCCTCGGCCTCCGCATCGTCCTCGGCCTCGCCGCCGTCGTCCTCGTCCTCGGCGTCCGGATCCTCGCCGAGCTGGTCGGCGTAGCCGAGGTCCGCGATCACCCGCCGCGCGAACCGCGCGAACGCCTGCTGGTCGCCGAGCACGCCGTCGAGCCCGCCCAGCGTGCCGCCGGCGTTGCTCTCGAGAAAGCCGCGCCACAGATCCAGCACGTTCGCCGCGCCCTTGGGCAGCGGCCGGTCGGTGGCGAGCTGGCGCACCAGATAGCCCGCCGCCTGCGCCAGCGGCGCCTTGGTCGCGTCGGTGATCTCGGCGTATCCCATCCGCCGCGCCTCGTCGGCGATCTTGGCGTCGATGTTGCCGGCGGTGCCCGGCATCGCCCGCGCCCCCACCGCCTCGCAGCGCGCCGTCTCCATCGCCTCGAACAGCGCCGCCGCGGTCTCGCCCGCCGGCGCGTAGCGCCGGTGCGTCGCATCGTCGTGATAGCGCAGCCGCAGCGCATAGGCGTCCGCCGTGCCGCGCGCCAGCAGCACCTCGTCCCGCGTCATCCGCCGCGTCACCTGCGGCAGCCGCATCGCGCCGGCGGCGCAGCCGGGCGGATCGACCGAAAACGCGACCGTCAGCTCCGGCGCGCCGGCCATCGCCTTGGTCGCCTCGGCCAGCGCCTTCTTGAACGGCTCGGCGGGATTGTCGGGCGGCTTGTTCATGCCCGGGAGAAACCACGCGAACCGACCATGCGCAAGGGCGCGGGCGCGGCTTCGCGCGCGGCATAGTCCCGCCGCGCCGCCTCGATGCGATCGGCGTTGGCGACGGTCCATTTCGCCAGCGCGCAAACCGGCTCCAGCAGGCTGCGGCCGAGATCGGTCAGCGCATACTCGACCTGCGGCGGGTTGGTCGGCGTCACCGTCCGGGTGACGAAGCCGTCGCGCTCCAGCCCGCGCAGCGTCGTCGCCAGCATCTTCTGCGAGATGTCGCCGATCCGCCGCCGCAGCGCGTTGAACCGGATCGGCCCCTCGCCGAGCACGCGGATCACCAGCACGGTCCACTTGTCGCCGACCCGCGCCAGCAGCGCGCTGATCTGCGCGCAGGCGGTTTCCTCGTGCTCACCTGGTCCTGTCATCGTGCCTCCTTGCCGGATTGCGTGATCTCGTTATGTCACCTGGTAACGAATGGATACCATAATCAGGACGGAGACAGGAATGCTCGACAAGCCCCGCATCGCGGTCGTGATCGGCTCGACCCGCGACAGCCGCTTCGCCGACAAGCCGGCGAACTGGATTTACGACCTCGCGAAGCGGCGCGACGACTGGGAGGTCGAGCTGGTCGACATCCGCGACTTCGACCTGCCGCTGTTCAACGAAAAGTCCTCGAACCTCTGGGCGCCCAGCGCCGATCCGCGCGCCGTCGCCTGGCAGGACAAGCTCGCGACCTTCGACGCCTTCATCTTCGTCACCGCCGAATACAACCGCTCGGTCCCGGGCTCGCTGAAGAACGCGCTCGACCAGGCCTACAAGGAATGGGTGCGCAAGCCGGCCGCCGTCGTCGGCTACGGCGCGACCGGCGCCGCGCGCGCGGCCGAGCACCTGCGCACGATCGCGATCGAGCTGCAGATGGTCCCGATCCGGCACGGCGTGCACATCCTCGGCGCCGACTTCTTCAAGGTGCATCCGATGGGCGGCGACGCCGCGATCGCCGAGATCGAGGCGAACATCCTGCCCGGCGCCCGGGCGATGTTCGACGATCTCGACTGGTGGACCCGCGCCACGATGGCCGCGCGCTCCGAGACCCGCGCCGCCGCCTGATCCGCAGCCGCTGTTCCCCCCGGGGCGAACTGGGGTAAGGGAGGAGCGGCAGGGATAGGGAGACGGCGAGATGCAGGCGACGCGGCGGACGGTGACTTTCGGGATTGCGGCCGCGGCGCTGACCGCCTGCGCCGGCGGACCCCGCTCCGGGGTCGCCGTCACCGGCGGCGCCGCGGCCCCGGACCCGGCGATGCAGCCGGTCCCGAACGCCGGCTTCGACGCCTGGGTGGCCGGCTTCCGGCCGCGCGCCGAGGCGCAGGGCATCGCGCCCGCGACCTTCGACGCGGCGTTCCGCGGGGCGGGCTTCCTGCCCGGCGTGATCGAGCGCGACCGCAACCAGACCGAGTTCACCCGCACCCTCGAGGACTACCTCGCCATCGCCGCCTCGGAGGAACGCGTCGCGAAAGGCCGCGCCGCGCTGCGCCAGTACGGCCCAGTGCTGGCCGAGATCGAGGCGCGCTACGGCGTCGAGCCGCGGGTCGTGGTCGCGGTCTGGGGGCTGGAGAGCAGCTACGGCGAGCGGCGCGGCGACGTGCCGGTGATCTCGGCGCTGGCGACGCTGGCCTACGAGGGCCGCCGGGGGCAGTTCTTCGAACAGCAGCTGATCGGGGCGCTCAAGATCATCCAGAACGGCGACGTCGCGGCCTATGGCATGACCGGCAGCTGGGCGGGGGCGATGGGGCACACCCAGTTCATCCCGACCTCCTATCTCGCCTACGCCGTCGATTTCCGCGGCGACGGGCGGCGCGACATCTGGTCGGACGATCCGACCGACGCGCTGGCCTCGACGGCGGCCTACCTGTCCCGCTCCGGCTGGCGGCGCGGCCAGCCCTGGGGCGTCGAGGTCCGACTCCCGGCGGGCTTCTCCGGCCCGGTCGGCCGGGGAACCACCCGCAGCGCCTCCGCCTGGGCGGCGCAGGGCGTGCGCGACATGGACGGGCGGGCGGTGCCGGACCACGGCCCGGCCTCGATCATCACCCCGATGGGGCGCGGCGGCCCTGCCTTCATGATCTTCCCCAACTTCACCGTCATCACCCGCTACAACAATTCCGAGAACTACGTCATCGGGATCGGGCATCTGTCGGACCGGCTGGTCGGCGGCCCGCCGATCCGCGGCGCCTTCCCGCCCGACGCCCAGGGCATGAGCATCGCCGACCGCCAGGAGCTGCAGCGCCGCCTGACGGCGGCGGGCTTCGACACCGAAGGCAGCGACGGCGTGATCGGCCCCAGGACCCGCTCCGCGATCAGCGCCTACCAGGCGAGCGCCGGCCTGCCGGTGACCGGCGAGCCCTCGCTCGCGCTGCTGGCGCAGCTGCGCTAGGGCGCGACCGGCCCCGGAAGGCGGGCGCGGGGATGGGCGGCGAGGCGGCGG
>CAYTMB010000292.1:0-3696 GCA_964438465.1 uncultured Rhodovulum sp.
TCTCGCCGACCGAGCCGAGGAACTGCGCGCAATAGGCGACGGTCTCGTCGTCGCCGGCCGGCAGCGCCTCGACCAGCAGGCCACGCGCCCGGCGCAGGTCGTCCTCCAGCGCCGCGCGCACCGAGGCCCTTCCGTGCAGCGCCACCTCGGCGTCGTCGGGGCGGCGCCGGGTCTCGGCGTCGGGCAGCACGCCGAGCACGCATTGCTGGAAGGCGCGCAGGCTGGCGATGGGCTTCTCGAGGCAGGCGCCCGCGCCGGCGGCGATGGCCTCCGCCTGCCAGGTGTCGCGGTCGTTGCCGCTCAGCGCGACGATGCCCTGGATCGGGATCGAGGCGCCGGCGAGATGGCGGATCAGCGCCAGGCCGTCGCCGTCGGGCAGGCCGAGATCGACCATCACCACGTTCGGGCGGTAGATCGCCAGGTGGCGGCCCGCGCCGTAGAGGCTGTCGGCGCGGCGGACCCGCGCCCCGCTCTCGGCGGCGTAGAGCCGGATCGCCTCGGTGGCGCTGCGGCTGTCCTCCACCAGCAGGATGGTGACGGCGAACAGGCACTTGCGGCGGAAGCTGCCGAGCCCTGCGAAGGCGGGCTCCGGGGACGGCACGGTCATGACAAGCGTACTCCATACATGCGACCGGTGGATTTGAGGGGACGGACCCTAACAATGCCTTAACCACGTTCGCGCGTTGCGCGTGCTATCCTTCGGCGCGGCCGCGCCCCGTCGGCGTGGCGGAACCCGGAGGCCCGATGACTGAAGACGCAGCCAGGACGCCGTTCGACAGCCGCATGCTGGCGGAATTCGCCCGCGAGGTGGAGGACGCCGATCCGGTGGCCTGGGGCGGGCTGCCGCTGGACCGCGGCATGGCCTACGACATCGTCGCGACGCAGATCGCCGAGCGGTTCCGCGGCTACGAGGACAAGGGGGTCGGCCGCGACCAGCAGCTGGCGATCGCGCTGGCGACGGTGGTGAAGCTCTCGGTCGAGAACTTCGTGCTCCACCAGCGGATCATGCTCGCCCGCGGCCGGCAGGGCTGACGCCTCCGCGGCGTCATCCGCAGGTGCGGGTCGAACATGTGGGATGAACCCAGGCGCGACGACGCCGGTCGTTTCCCGCGCCGGCCTCACCGTCCCGCCCGAGCCCCGGCCACGGCCGCCTTGCGCAGCGGCGAGCTTGCGGAACGCTCCGGGCACCAGGGTCGGTCACAGGATTGTGCGTCCGGTCCGTGTCCTCAGGACCGAGGATCCGGGTATAGTCGCAGGCGATACTCGTCGGGCGAGCGACAGGAGAGCGGAGATGGATTGCCCCTTCTACAACCGTCGGTCCTTCCTTGTGGCGGCCGGCTTCACCGGCGCGGCCCTGATCCAGGGGCCCCTGGGCGCGTTCCCGCCGGCGCTTGCCGCGGGTCTCGCGCCGACCCAGTCGATGCGCGGGGGCGCCAACAACTACCGGCCGAACGCCCCCTTCGTCGAGCGCCTCGGATCGGGGTTCTGGGTCTCGGGCACGGTGCGCCGGGCGGGCGACGGGGCGGCGCTGCAAGGCGCGCGCATCCAGATCTGGGCCGCGACCACGCTCGGCGGCGAGCGCGAGCCGCGCAACCATGGCAGCGTGCTCACCGCCGCCGACGGCAGCTTCCGGCTCGAGATGGAGCAGATCGTGCCGAACTTCGGCCAGCCCCATGCGCATCTGGCCTATGACGACGGCGCCTATGAGACGGTGTTCCTCCGCCCGGTGATGCCGAGCGCCCGCGACACCTCGGTCAGCGCGGACTTCGTGCTCGCGCCGGCCTGACGGCGCGGCCGACCGCGCATGCCCTCGCCGATGCGGCGCAGCGCCGTTCTCCTGATCCGGGCCGGGCTGCTCGTCGTCATGGCGGCGCCGGTGCTGATCGCCGCGACCAGCCCCTGGCTCGCCTACCGCAACCTGCCCTATATCGTCGGCGGGTTCGCGGGGATCGTCTGCCTGTCGCTCTTCGTGATCCAGCCGCTGCTGGCGGCGGGGTATCTGCCCGGGGCCAGCCTCGCCGGCGAGCGCAGATGGCACCGCCGGATCGGCGCGGCGATCGTCCTCTGCGTGCTTCTGCATGTGGGCGGCCTGTATGTCACCAGCCCGCCCGACACGCTGGACGCGCTCCTGCTGGTCTCGCCGACGCCGTTCTCGGTCTACGGCGTGCTGGCGATGTGGGGCGTCGTGGCGACGGCGGTCCTGGTGGCGCTGCGCCGCCCGCTGGGGCTGCGCTACGCGACGTGGTATCTCGTCCACAACGCGCTGGCGCTGGTCGTGGTGGTGGCGACGGTGATCCACGCCGTGCAGATCGAGGGGGCGATGGAGGTCGTCTCGAAGTGGGCGCTCTGCCTGGCCGCGCTGGCGGCGACAGGCGCGGCGCTCTTGGACCTTCGCATCATCAGGCCGCTGGCGCGCTGGCGGCGGACGGCCGCCAAACCCACCCCGGAGTGATACGGGTCCGATTGAACAGCTCGGAGCGGGCGCGCGCCCTGTTAAGGATTAAGCCCCGGTAAAAAAGTGGCAAGCCGGATTCCAGCCGGATTCCAGCCACAACGAATCGTCGTAAACCATTGGCGGCGCTGGGGGACGGATCTCGATCCGGGGTCTTCACCCGGATTCCGCATCATCCCGGCTGCGAGCGAGGGGAGCGGCGGGGTGACGGGGCGCCGGAGCGCCCCGCCGGCAGCGTCAGTTGGCCGAGGTCCAGCGCTGGATCAGCTCCTCGTAGGCGATGGTCTCGCCCTGGGGCTTCTCGTTGTCGAGCGGCGGCCAGGGCGCGCCGTCCTGGCTGATCCAGACGGATGCGTCCTGCGGCTCGTTCAGGCGCGGGCCGCAGCCGGAGTAGGCGTTGTTGGCCTCGTCGGCGGCCTGCATCCGGGCCATCAGGTCGTCCATCTCGGCGGCCAGACGGTCCATCGCCTGCTGGGCGCTGAAGGTGCCGGCGGTCACGTCGCCGATGTGCTGCCACCAGAGCTGCGCCAGGCGCGGGTAGTCGGGCACGTTGACGCCGGTGCCGGTCCAGGCCGAGCGGTCGGGCGAGCGGTAGAACTCGATCAGCCCGCCGAGCTGCGGCGCGCGCTCGGTGAAGCTGTCGTGACGCACCGTCGAGTCACGCGCGAAGGTCAGCCCGACGTGGCTCTTCCTGGTGTCGATGGTCTTGGAGCCCGCGAACTGCGCGAACAGCCAGGCGGCGTCGCGCCGCTCCGGGGGCGTCATGGCGAAGAGCGTCCAGGCGCCGATGTCCTGGTAGCCCGACTGCATGCCGTCCTTCCAGTACGGCCCGTGCGGCGAGGGCGCCATCCGCCAGAGCAGGTTGCCGTCGGCGTCGACGGTGTTGTTGCCCTCGGCGATGCTGGCGACCATCGAGGGGACGAAGGCGGTGTACCAGAAGATCTGCTGGGCGACGTTGCCCTGGGAAAGCGCCGGCAGCGACTGGTAGAAGTCGAGGTCCGCCGCGCCGGGAGGCGCATAGGCGCGCATCCACTCGTCCCATTTCTCGATCGCGTAGACCGAAGCGCGGCTGTTGGTCGCCCCGCCGCGCACCACCGAGGCGCCCACCGGGTTGCAGGTGCCCGCCTCCATGCGGATGCCCCATTCGTCCACAGGCACGCCGTTCGGCACGCCGAGGTCAGCGGCGCCCGCCATCGACAGCCAGGCGTCGGTCATGCGCCAGCCGAGGTCGGGCGCGCGCTTGC
>CAYTMB010000293.1:0-3670 GCA_964438465.1 uncultured Rhodovulum sp.
GCCGCGGGCGTAGGTGTCGCGGTTGAAGTCGCGGTAGTCGGCCTCGTAGATGCCGCGGGCCTGCTCGCCCGACTGCCCGACAAGTGCTGTGAAGTCCTGCTTCCAGGGCGACAGCGTGCGGCCGAGATAGGCCTGCATCAGCCCGGCGAGCTCGGCCTGCTGGCCGGCGTCGTAGCGGGTGATCACCGCCCGCACCGCGTCCCATTCGAAGCGGATCTCGGGGCGTCCCAGCGCCCGGGCGGCGAGGTTCTCGCCGGCCTCGATCGACTGGAAGGTCGAATGCAGCATGTCGAAGAACCGCCCCGTCGAGTCGAACTCGAGGAAGGAGGCCCCGAGCGGCACCAAGAGGATGTCCGCCGCGGTCAGGCCGTTGATCGTCAGGTACCCAAGCGCCGGGGGTGTGTCGAGGATCACCACGTCATAGGCCTCGAGCGCGCGGTCGCGCTCCAGCGCCCGCTCCAGCGCCTCCCAGAGCTTCCAGCCGCGCAGGGCCATGCGCCAGACCGGGATCTGGAACTCGGCCCAGTAGAGGTTGAGCTGCGCCCCGATCAGGTCGATGTTCGGCCAGTGGGTCTTCTGGATCACGTCCGACGCGCTGCGGTTCAGCGCCTCGGCCAGCATATCTTCGAGCGGGGCGGGGGCCTCGCCGCGCTCGGCCCGGCGGCGGTTCTCGGCCTGCAGCCCCAGCGCGTAGTCGCGCGCGATCAGCGGAAAGACGGTGTCCCATTCCGAGGCGACCTTGCCGCCGAACATGCTTGTCATCGAGCCTTGGCTATCGAGGTCGACGATCAGCACCCGGTAGCCGTCGAGCGCCGCCGACATCGCCAGATGCGCCGCGGTCGAGGTCTTGCCGACCCCGCCCTTGAAGTTCGCCACCGCGACGATCTTCGCCGGCAGCCCCGCGGGGCGCCAGGGGCGGTATTCCTTGGTGCGGCTGCCCTCGGCGGCGAAATGCGCGCGCAGCCGCAGCACCTCGTCGAGGGTGAACCATTTCGCGCCGGTCGCGGTCTCGCTGAGGCCCTGGGGCAGGGCGGGGTTGGCGCGCAGCACCCGGCGGAAATGCGCGGGCGCCACCGGGATCAGGTAGCGGGTGATCTCCCAGGTCGAGAAGCGCCGCAGCCGGCGCGTGCCGTCGCCGGCATGGCCGCGGGTGACCAGATCCTGCCGGCCCTCGGCGCAGCGCCGGGCGATCTCGGCGAAGTCGCCGGCCCCGACCGGCTCCCCGAGCTCGGCCAGCGCCTCGTCGGGGGAGATGTTGAAATAGGGCGGCAACGCGTCGTCGGCGGCTTGGGACATCTGCTCGGCGCCTCATGTGCGGTGTTTTCGCCAATGTACCATGATTCGCGGCATATGGAACAAAAACCGGCATGCCCGCTGCGCTTTCTAAGCAAATCAGCGCTTTGCCGGGCATTCTGCCAGCGGGTCGGCGGAGGGCGCAAACTTTTTCGGGTGTTATGAGGTGTTAGATTCTGTGTTACGGGTGTTCCGGGTCGGATCAAGCGCCTGGGATCCTTCGGCAAAACCGGCTTGCGCGGGCGGGAGGCGATTCCGCAACCACGATCCGGCGATTCCGAAACCACGGCGCGGCGAATCCGGAACCGCGAAACCGAGGTTGCGCCAGGGGGAGGCGGCGCCTAGGCTCGGCGTCACCGAAACCACGATAGAAAACGGGACGCACCGTTTCATGGGGCAGAGCCTATCCGAGCCGGCCGCGGGGCGCGCGCCCCCGGGCATCGACGCATCCGCGGGCGACTTCTTCATCTGCGACTTCCTCGGTCCGCCCGTGAAGGACGACATGGCGTCGATGGAGCATCCGCTGTTCACCCTGGCCACCCGGCCCGACCGACGCATCCTGCGCTATGCCCACGGGGCCGCCGAGATCGAGGTGACGCCCTCGGTCAAGGGCCTGCCGACGGTGCATGACAAGGACGTGCTGATCTTCTGCGTCAGCCAGCTGATGGCGGCGGTCAACGCCGGGCGCGCCACCAGCCCGGTCTTGCATCTCAAGGCGCACGACCTCCTCGTCGCCACCAACCGCGAGACGAGCGGCGACGGCTACCGCCGGCTGCGCGAGGCGCTCGAGCGGCTGTCGGGGGCGCGGATCGTCACCAACCTCGCGACCGGCGGGATCGAGAGCACCCGCGGCTTCGGGCTGATCGACGCCTGGGAGATCCTGCGCAAGGCGCGCGGCGGGCGGATGATCCTCGTCACGGTGACGCTGTCGGACTGGATCTACCGCTCGGTGCTGTCGAAGTCGGTGCTGACGCTCAGCCGCGACTATTTCCGGCTCCGCAAGCCGCTGGAGCGCCGGGTCTACGAGATCGCCCGCAAGCACTGCGGCCGGCAGGCCGAGTGGCGGATCGGGCTCGAGACGCTGCTGAAGAAGTCGGGTTCGACCAGCCCGCGCCGGGTGTTCCGCAAGATGATCCGCGACATGGCCGAGGAGGACGGCTTGCCCGACTACAGCCTGCGGCTTGCCGAGGGCGACTTGGTGGTGCTGCGCGCGCGCGGCCGCGGCGCCGGGGCGGGGGAGGCCGATCCGCGGCTCGGGGCCGAGGCGCACGCCCGGGCGCGGCTGGCGGCGCCGGGCTACGATCCCTACTGGCTCGAGGCGGAATGGCTGCGGTTCTGGCGCGACAGCGGCCGGCCGGAGCTGCGCGACCCCGAGGCCGCCTTCCTCGCCTTCGCCCGCGGCCGGGCGCTGCGCGCGCCGCAGCGCTGAGGCGGCGCGCGTGGTGGCGCGGGCAGGCGAAATGTTCCGCGCGCGGAACATCGCCGGATCGACCAGCCGGCGACGGGATGCGGCGGCGCCCGGGGCGCGCCGGGTGAAGGGCGGGTTGACGCCGGCCGGGCCGCCCCTTGCGTGATCGGCGGAGGGCGATCGGGCTGGCGGCGGCGCGGGTTAAAGCTTTCGCAAGATTAACGGCCTCCTAACCATTTGGCCCGATCGCTGAAGGCTGACGCCGCAGCGATCACGAGGCCGCAGATGGAGCCGTTCGCGATGACTTCCACGGCCTGGCTCGCGCTCGGCGGGCTCGGGCTGCTCGCCTGGGGCGTGCTCCGGGCGCGGCGCTGGCTCGCCCGGCGGCTGCGCGGGGCGCCGACCGCCGCGCCCGTCGGGGCGGGGGCGGGGACGCCGCCCGAGGCGCTGCTCCACCGGGTCGAGCTGCGCATGGAGGCGATCGAGGCCGCGCAGGCGGCGCTGGCCGCCCGGCTCGAGGCCCAGGGGCCCGACGACGCCGCCGAGCGGCGGCTGCAGGCGATGGCCGGGCAGATCCTCGGGCTGGTGCGCGACAAGAACGCCAGCCTCGACGTGGCGCTGGCCGGGCTCGACCAGCTGCGCGCCCGGATGCGGATGCTCGAGCAGATGGGCGACGCCGCCGAGGCCCGCGCGCTGTTCGAGCGGCTCGGCGCCCGGCTCGAGCCGCTCGAAGCCGCCCGGGACCGCGCCGCCGCCCTCGAGACCCGTCTCGCCGGCCTGGAGGCCGGCCCCGGCCCGTACCAGGAGATTTCGGACCAGCTGACCCGGCTCTACGCGCAGAAGGACGCGACGGTGGAGACGGTATTCGCACGGCTGGCGCCGCTGGAGGCGAAGCTGGCGGAGGTCGAGGGACTGCTGGCGGCGCGCGATCCGGCGGCGGCGCTGGAGCGGTTCGGCGAGCGGCTGGAG
>CAYTMB010000294.1:0-3668 GCA_964438465.1 uncultured Rhodovulum sp.
GTGGGCCGGCTCAACATCGCGGGACGGCGGTTCTGCACGGCGACGCTGATCGGCGAGACCCTGGTGCTGACCGCGGCGCATTGCCTGTTCCATCCGCGCACCGGCGCCGAGGTGCCGCTGACCGAGCTGCGTTTCGTCCCGGGGGTCCGGCCGCGGCGCAACGTCGGGGCCTGGAAGGTCGTGCGGGCGGCGATGCCGCCCGGCTTCGCGCTGGTCGAGGCGCCGCGCCCGGTGGATCTGCGCGCCGACATCGCGCTCCTGGAGCTGGAGGCGCCGGTGGCGGCCGCGGTGGCGACGCCGCTGCCGACCGGGCCGCTGCTGCGCGGGGACGCGCCGCCAAGGATCGTCTCCTACGCCCGCGACCGCGCCCAGGCGCCGTCGATCAACCCCGCCTGCCCGCCGCTCGGCATGATCGCCGAGGTGCTGGTGGTGGGCTGCGCGATCGAGCGCGGCGTGTCCGGGGCGCCGGCGCTGGCCGGGGCGGGGGCGCAGACCCGGGTGGTGGCGGTGGTCTCGTCGATGGGCCGGATGCCCGGCGGCGAGGCGTTCACGCTGGCGGTCGCGGCGGCGCCCTGGATCGCCGCGCTGCGGGCCGAGCTGGCCGCGCCGGACCCGGCGGCGGAGTAGGCGCGGGGGTTGAAATCCCGCCGGCGGCCTCCCAGATTCGCATCGACCGGCGCCGCCGAGCGGGCCGGTCGACCATCGACAGGGCCTGTCCCCGAGGGAAGGTCCTTGCCCCTGTATCGCTTCTTGGAGGATGCACCCAATGCGTACTTTCGACCTTGCGCCGCTCTATCGTTCGACCGTCGGTTTCGACCGTCTCGCCGCGATCCTCGACCAGGTGAAGACCGCCGACGCCGGCCAGAGCGGCTATCCGCCCTACAACATCGAGAAGACCGGGCCCGACGCCTACCGCATCACCATCGCGGTCGCCGGCTTCGCCGAGTCCGAGCTGTCCATCGAATCCAGCGAGGGCCAGCTGATCGTGACCGGCCGCAAGGCCGAGGCCGAGGAGAAGGCCGGCTACCTGCACCGCGGCATCGCGACGCGCGCCTTCGAGCGGCGGTTCCAGCTGGCCGACCATGTGCGCGCCGAGGCTGCGGTGACCGAGAACGGCCTGCTGCATATCGAGCTGGTGCGCCAGGTGCCCGAGGCGCTGAAGCCGCGCCGGATCGAGATCGCCCGCCGCGACGCGATCGAGGCGACGGCGGAGCCGGCCGCCGCGTAAGCGGAGCGGCCCTCTCCACAGACGAAGGCCCGCCGGAAGGCGGGCCTTTTTTTTGTTCGGGTCGCACGATGCGACCGGGATCAAGTATTTGATATTAAGCAGGAAAAATTCCGGAGGCCAAGTTATCCACAGGGGCGGCGGGCCGGCTGCGCGGCCGGCCGCCCGAGGCGGGGTCACATGGCTTCGAGCGGGCCGAGCGGCAGGAACAGGGTTTCGCCCGAGCTGTCGTCGACGCCGTCGTTGTCGGTGACGGCATAGGCGAAGCCGGCGGCGTCGATGGCGAAACCCTCGACCTTGTCGAGGATGTAGCCGCGGCCGGCCGCGAGGTCGGGCAGGAAGTCGCGCACGACCTGCTTTGCGACCAGCGGCAGCGGGCCGCCGAGCGGCGCCGGGACCATGTCGGCCAGCGCCACGCGGGTCAGCTGCTTGATCCGGGCGTTGGCGCCGACCTGGTTGTCGCGCTCGACCAGATAGACGTGGTCGCCGTGCGCGGTGATCTCGGACAGGCCGATCCAGCCGCCTTCGGGGGCGTCGTCGAGCGGGTAGCGCACCGCGCCCCATTCTTCGGTCTCGAGGTCGTAGGCCACGAGCTTGACCTCGCCTCGGGCGTCGTCGGCCCATTCGCGCTGGATCGGGATCCACAGCCGGTCGCCGATCCGCGCGATCCCTTCGGCGCCGAAGCGGGTCTCGCCGGCCAGAAGCGCGGCCGGGAAGGCGATCTCGTCCCGGATCTCGCCGCCCGCGTCGACGCGGTAGAGCGCATGCGGGATCAGCCGGTCGCCGCGGCCCTCGGAGGCGAGCCAGAAGCCGCCCTCGCCGTCGAGCGCGACGCCCTCGATGTCGAGCTTCTGCGCCGGCTGGCCGCCGCGGGTGACCGGGATCGCGGCGGTGATCCGGGCGGGGACCGCGCTGGCGTCGATGGCGAAGATCCGCGGCTGCATCCCGTAGACGCTGTCGCTGACGGCGTAGAGCTGGCCGGGCGCCTCGGCGTCGGCGACGAGGCCGGACAGGGCGCCCCAGCCGATCAGCGGCTCGGTTCCCGCCGAGGTCAGGGTCGGATACGCCGCCGGCGCGTCCTGCAGCTGGTAGATCATCACATGCGACCGCGCGAGGCCGTCCTCGACCAGATCGACCTCGTTGGCGGTGACGAGCAGGTCGCGCGCCGGGATCGCGATCGCGCCTTCGGGCGAGACGCCCGAGGGCAGCAGCTGGCGCAGCGCCGGCGCGCCGTCCTCGATGGCGTAGACGCCGACGACCGACGCCCGCTCGGCGAGTACGAACAGATAGTCGGTCTCGCCGAAGCGGGCGAACTCCAGGCCCTCGGGCTCGACGCCCTTGGCGTCGGAGCGGCCCTCGGGATAGTGGCCGATGGCGGCGACGGCCCGCTCGAAGGCGGCGCCGGATTCGAAGGCCACGGTCCCGTCGCGGTCGAAGATAGTAAAGCTGCGCGAGCCGCCGGTCCAGTCGCCCTCGTTGGCGACGGCGAGGCGGTCGTCGTCGATCCACTGCACCGCGTCGGGCTCGCGCAGGCGGCCGGGCTGGCTTTCGGTGAAGATCAGCGCGCCGTCGTCGGTCGCGTCGATGCCCTCGAGGTCGACGGCGCCGGCGGAGAAATGCGACAGCACCGCGCCGTCGCTGCCGAGGATGACGATATGGTTGTTCTCCTGCAGCGTCACCGCGATCTCGCCGGCGGCGTTGACGTCGACGAACTCCGGCTCGGGGTCCTCGGGCGCGATTTCGGCGAGGCCGGTGACGTCGGCGCGGATCAGGCCGTCGCAGTCCATGACGCCGTCGGTCAGCGGCAGGATGGCGACGTAGCCGGCGGGCGCCTGCGGGATGGCGCCGTCGTTCACCTCCTCGTCGCGCTCGTTCTCGATGGCGACGACGACGAAGCCGCCGTCGGGGGCGAGCGCGGTCGAATCCGGCTGGCCGCCGAGGTCGCAGGAGGCGATCTCGGTCCGGGTGGCGAGATCGACCGCGGCGAGGCGGCCCGAGGGTTCGGTGAAGCTGGCGCGGGTGTTGATCCCGACGAAGGCGGTCTGGCCGAGGATCGCGACCGAGGTCGGCTCGCCGTCGAAGGCGAGGGCGCCGAGCGGCGCGGGGGCGGCGGGATCGGCGATGTCGATGAAGCCGATCGCCCGGTTGGGGCTGTCGCTGTAGACCAGCGTCATGCCGTCGCCGCTGGCCGCGACGATCTCGGCGGAGGTGACCGTCAGCGGGTCCGCGCCCTCGGGCAGGTTGAGCGCGACGGGAAAGGACGCGATCCGGTTGAAGTTCTGCGTCGGCGTCTGGGCCGCGGCGGAGGTCGCCGCGACCAGCGCGAGCACGGAAGCGGATCCGATCGGAAGATGTCGCATGGGATCTCCTGGATGCAAAATGCGCCCCCTGATGCAACCGCCGCATGACGGGCTGATGACGGGCCGGCGACGATTCCGTGACC
>CAYTMB010000295.1:0-1798 GCA_964438465.1 uncultured Rhodovulum sp.
CCTCGGCGCGCAGCACGAAGGCCTCGTCCGGCGCGCGGTCGCGGACCGGCGCGAAGCCCGAGGCGGCGGCGCCGGCGGGCTCGCTCCCCGCCCGGATCGCGGTGATCATGCCGACGAGCCGCCCTTCCGCGTCGAGCACCGGGCCGCCGGAAAAGCCGGGGCGCACCCCCGGCATCGCGACGACCAGCCCCGGCCCGAACGCCCCGAGATCGGCGCGCGGCGCGATCACCGAGCCGGCCAGCTCCAGCCTTGGCCCGACCGTGCGCCCGCCGCCGGCGTCGACGCCCGCCCCGCGCACCGGCGAACCCGCCCGCGCCGGCGCGTTCGCCGCGGCGACCGCCGGCGCAAATCCCGCCGGCGTCCGTAGCAGCGCGAGATCCATCCGCGGGCTGATCGCGATCACCCGCGCCTGCGCCTGCGCCGCCGCGCCGCGCGGCCCGGTCATCAGCAGGACGACCTCGCCCGCGCGCAGGCCTTCGACGACATGCGCATTGGTCAGCGCCACATCGGCGGCGATCAGGAACGCCGAGCCGACGATCCGCCCGTTCAGCACCACCGCATGATGATCGAGCGCGCGCTGCGGCGCCCGGGCCTGCGCGCCGGCCCAGATCCCGGCGGCCAGCGCCAGGCCTGCGGCCAGCGCCAGCACGCGCTTCGTGCGCGGTCGCAGGCCCGCGCCCGCGCCGCCGGCCAGTCGCCGGACACCCATGATGTTTCCCCACCCCGCGCCGGTCCCCCGACCGACGCCTCGCCCATCACGCTAGGCCGGGGCGCGTTACGATCGGGCTAAGGCGGGGCGGCGAGATGCCTGCAATGCAAGGTTAAGGGCCACGGGCGATCCGGCCTACTCTTCCACAGGTAGATTGTTTATTCCGGAATGCTCTTGCTTGTTGATCTTTGTCCGCAATCCGGATAACTCGCGCATAGGTTGCAGGAGTGACCCCCATGCGCAAGCCGACTCCCTCCGTCCGTTTCCTGCTGCTGCTCGGGGCCTCGCTGGCCGCGCTCGGCGCGCCGGCCGAGGCCGAGGGCCCGACCGGCGGCGCGGTGGCGCGCGGCAAGGCCGCGATCAGCCAGAGCGGTGACCGCACGGTGATCCGCCAGCGCACCAAGCGCGCGGTGATCGACTGGAAGGGCTTCGACGTCGGCCGCGACCACAGGGTGGAGTTCGACCAGCCGGGAAAGTCCTCGGCCACGCTGAACCGGGTGACCTCGGCCGGGCGCAGCGTGATCCAGGGCGCGCTGCGCGCCCCCGGCACGATCGTCATCCAGAACCGCGCCGGGGTGATCTTCACCGAAACCGCGCGGATCGACGCCGGCGGCATGGTGGCGGCCAGCCAGCGCATCGACGCCCGCCGGTTCGCGCGCGACGGCCGGCTGGCGATCGGCGGCGGCGAGGCCCCTGGCGCGCGGGTGGTCAACGCCGGCCGGATCACCGTCCGCGACGCCGGCCTCGCGGCGCTGGTCGGCTCTGACGTCGAGAACTCCGGCGAAATCCTGGCGCGGCGCGGCACGGTCGCGCTCGCCTCGGGCGCCCGCACGACCATCGACTTCGCCGGCGACGGCGTCGTCCGGCTCGCCGTCGAGGGCGACGCGCCGGGCGCGGCCGCCGGCGTCGCGAACCGCGGCCTGATCGACGTCGGCGGCGGCCGCGTCCTGCTCAGCGCGGGCGCCGCCGCCCGCGCACTCGACGCCGCGATCAATACCGACGGCGTGATCCGCGCCACGTCGAGCCGCGGCGACGGCGGCCGGGTCGAGCTGACCGCGCGCGGCGCGGGCAAGGTCCGCATCGCCGGCG
>CAYTMB010000295.1:1898-3660 GCA_964438465.1 uncultured Rhodovulum sp.
GTTCGACGGCGCGATCTCGGCGACCGGCGCGGTCTCCGGCGGCTTCGTCGAGACCTCGGGCCGCTACGCGCTCGACGTCGGCGCGAACGGCTCGGTCGCGGTCGGCGCCGGCGGCGCCTGGCTGCTCGACCCGCGCGACGTCTCCATCGGAACCGGCGGCCTCACCCCCGTGCCGCCGGGCGCCACCGCCCCGCCTCCCGGCGGCGCGGCCTACAACATCAATCGCCTAGCGATCATCAGCACGCTCAATGCGGGCGGCGACGTGACGATCAGCACGGTCCAGCCGGGATCGACGATGGCGGGCGACATCACCGTGGCGGGGCCGATCGCCTGGACCGGCGACGGCGCCCTGCGCCTCGAAGCCGAGCGCGACATCAACATCAACGCGAACCTGACCCTCGGCGGCGGCGACTTCACCGCCATCGCCGCCCGGGACATCCGCAACAGCGGCGCCATCGCGGCGCCCGGCGCGGGGGGCGTGACGCTCGACGCCGGCGGGTCGGTCGTGGTCAACCAGAACATCCGCGCCACCGGATCCGGCGCGATCTCGCTGAACGCCCGCGCCGGATCGGTGCTGCTGACCGAGCTGCGCGCCGGCAATCTGATCGTCTCGACCGACACCGGCGCGCTCGGCCTGCGCGCGCGCGACGGCGCCGTGGAGATGCGCCGCATCGACCCGGCCGCGGGCGGCAACATCCAGGTCTTCTCCGGCTCCGGCGACGTCACCGTCACCGCCGGCTTCCGCATCCTGCTGGAGGGCGGCGCCACGGGCGGGCGCTGGGTCCGGCTCGGCCAGGTCGGCAGCTCGTCGGACCTGACGCTGACCGCGCGCCGGGTCAAGCTGCGCGGCGGCGAGGTCGGCAACACCTTCGCCGAGATCGTCTCCGGGCCCGGCGGCTCGATCGCCGTCGAGGCGTCCGAGCGGATCTGGGTGCAAAACGGCGCCGGCGACCAGGCGCGCATCCAGACCGCCGCCGGCTCGCCGCTGACCCTGCTCGCCCCGACCCAGATCTGGGACGGCCCGGTCCGCGCCGGCAACGGCGCCAGCAACGGCGGCGAGGTGACGATCGCCGGCGCGATCACCGCCGGCTTCCAGCCGCAGTTCAGCCTGCAGCCGGGCGCCGGCTTCACCTTCCGCCCCGCCGCGCCGGACGGGACGCGGTCGAGCTACGTCTCCGACCAGCCCTTCGTCGTCACCACCGCCGGGACCGGCGCGATCGAGATCGACGCGCCGGTGACCGCCCAGCAGATCACGCTCGAGAGCGAGGAGCGCGTCGGCCTCGGGCCGCGCGGCGTCCTGACCGGCACGGAGCCCGGCGACGCGCTGGTGGTCGCAGCCGGCCGCCGGTTCCGCAACGACTCCGCCGCCGGCGCGGCCGCGCTCGCGACCGCCGACCCCGAGGGGCGCTGGCTGCTCTATCTCGACGCCTTCGCCGGCCTCGCCGGCCCGGCGCCGGCCCCGCGCGACTTCGACCTCTACGGACGGACCTATGCGGAGACGCCGCCCTCGCTGCTCGGCTTCGACGGCCACCGCATCGTCTACGCCGAGCGCCCCACCCTGACGATCACCGGCGAGAGCCTGCGCAAGACCTACGGCGCGGCGGCCGTCCCCGGCTTCACCCTCGCCGGCCTGCGCGCCGGCGACAGCCTCGCGACCGCGCTCGTCGCCAGCCCCGCCGTCACCAGCGCCGGCGCCGCGGCCGAGGCCGACGTCGGCGCCCACGCCACGATCGCCGCCGCCACCGCCTCCGAGCAGGGCTAC
>CAYTMB010000296.1:0-3649 GCA_964438465.1 uncultured Rhodovulum sp.
CGCCGGCGCACCGATGTCTGCGACCGCCGTCTTCCCGCCTTCAGCCGGCGGTCGCCGCCGGCGCCAGCGCCCGCTCGAGAAACGTGGCGGCGCGCGCCTGCTGCGCGAGATTGAAGACATGGGCGCCGTCGGTGATCTCGGCGCCGAGCGCCGGGCCGGCGCCGGCGGCCCGCCAGATCCGCCGCAGGTCCGCGAAGGCCGGTTCGGCCACCGCGGCCGGAAAGTGCCGGTCCTGCGCCCCCGACAGGAACAGCATCGGCCGCGGCGCCGCGAGGCCCGCGACATCGGGATAGTCGAGCCGCCCGCCCAGCACCGGATGCAGCATCGCGAAGGCCGACTGGCCCCGCAGCTGGTTGCCGCCCGGCCGCATCAGGTCGCCGAGCCGTCCCATCCAGCCCGCCGCGACCCCGGCGGCCACCTCCGGGCAGAGCGCCGCCGCCTGCCAGGCGCGGTAGCCGCCGAAGGAAAACCCGAGGACCCCGACCCGGCGCGCGTCCACCGCCGGATGCCGCGCCAGCCAGCGCGCCAGCTGCGCGTCCTCGGCCGCGATCACCCCGGCGAGCGTCAGGCCGAACTGCATCAGGTTCGCGGCTAGCGCCTGCTGCGCGGCGTAGCCGTTGCCCTGCCGCGACCCCCAGCCGAGCGCGTCGGCGGCGAGGACGGCGAAGCCGCGGGCCAGGAGCGCGTCGCCGAGCGAGACCCCGTCGTAGAGCCGCGCCCGCCAGGCGACGGCCTCCGCCGCGCGGCCCGGATCGTCCCAGGGCGCGACGACCTTCTCCTTGCCGATGGCGAAGGCCGACCCGTGGTCGTGCAGCAGCAGCACCGCCGGATGCGGCCCGGCGCCCGGCGGCAGCAGCATCAGCGCCTCGGTGGCCGCCCCGGTCGGGAAGGCGGCGCGGAGACGGAGGCGCAGCGCGTCCGCTCCCTGCCCGCGACCGACCTCCTCGACGGCCGCCTCGCCGTCGAGCGCCGGCCCGACGGCGGCGCGCAGCAGCCCGAGCCCGGCGGCGCGCCAGTCCTCGAACGCGCCCCGCCACCCGGCGAAGCCGTGCGAGAAGCGCGGCGCGTCGCGCATCCGGACGAGAAAGTCCGGCATGTCCTCATGATCGATCGCCACGGCCTCAGGCCCGGATGCGCGCCGCCAGCCGGTCGCGGCTGCCGCCGAGATGCATCCTGAGCGCCGCCCGCGCGCCGTCGCTGTCGCCCGCCGCGATCGCCTCGACGATCATGCGATGATCCGAGCTGATCCGGGCCTGGAACTCCCGCAGCGTCGCGGCGTCATAGGGGGTCCGCGACATCTGCGCGCCCGACACCGAGAGCCGCGCCCGGGTCATCAGCACTTCCCCGAGATAGCTGAACAGGCCGACGAAATGCCGGTTGCCGGTCGCCTCGGCGATCGCGCGGTGAAAGGCGATGTCGAGCGCGACCGTCTCCTCGCCGCGCGCCAGCGCCGCGTCCATCGCCTCGCAGGCGGCCCTGATCGCCGCGAGCTGCTCCGGCGTCCGCCGCCGGGCGGCCAGGGCGGCGGCCTCCGACTCGATGGCGATCCGGACCTCCAGCGCCTCGAGCAGATCCTCGGCGAGCGCGAGCTTGTCGTCGGTGATGCGAAACGAGCGCATCACCCCCTGGTCGAGCACGAAAGCCCCCTTGCCCTGGTGGGTGGACACGAGACCGCTCGCCTTCAGGTTGGCGATCGCCTCGCGCACCACCGTGCGGCTGACGTTGAACTCCTCGATCAGGTCCTTCTCGGTCGGCAACTGGTCGCCCGGCTTGTACTGATCGGACTGGATCCGCTCGGTCAGGGCTTCGATCAGCATCGAGGTCAGTGATTGCCGCGGCGCGCGTCCCAAGTACATCTCCTCACGCGGCCCGGTCGTAGTCGAGGCTCGCGCCGATCAGCTCGCGGGCATAGGGATCGGTCGCGTCGTTGCCGGGAATTGCCGCGCGATCCAGAACTTCGACGATCCGCCCGTGCAACATGATCGCGAACTGGTCGCACATATGATCTATTACGGCAAGGTCGTGACTCACCAGCAGATAGGTCAGGCTCCGCTGCGCCCGGATCTCCGACAGCAGGTTCAGCACCTCCGCCTGCACCGACACGTCGAGCGCCGAGGTCGGCTCGTCCAGCAGCAGCACCGAGGGCTCGAGCACCAGCGCCCGGGCGATCGCGACCCGCTGGCGCTGGCCGCCCGAGAGCTCGTGCGGATAGCGGTCGAGGAAGCCGACGGGCAGGCCGACGTCGACCATCGCCTGCTCCATCCGCTGCGCCCGCCGGTCGAGCCCGTGGATCGCCAGCGGCTCGTTCAGCGTGGTGCGGATCGAATGCCGCGGGTGCAGCGAGCCGTAGGGGTCCTGGAACACCATCTGCACCTCGCGGCAATAGGCCTTGCGCGCGGTCTCGCGCACCGGCTTGCCGCCGATCTCGATCCGGCCGGTCCAGGCGTTGAACAGCAGCCCGATGCATTTGAGGATCGTCGACTTGCCCGAGCCGGACTCGCCGACGAGCCCGAAGCTCGCGCCCGAGCGGACGGAGAAGCTGACGTCGTCGAGGATCCTGCGCGCCGCGTCGCCGAGGCCGAGGCTGATCGTCAGGTTCTCGATGGTGATGTCGCTCATGGGGTCGCCTCCGACAGCGGTCGCTTCCAGCTCTCCTCCCGGCGCAGCACCGCCAGCGGCGACCGGTCGCCGCCGATATGCGGCTGCGCGGCGATCAGGCCGCGGGTATAGTCGTGGCGGGCGTTGCGCAGATCGGCCGCCGGCAGCGCCTCGACCACCTGCCCGGCGTACATGATCAGGACGCGGTCGCAGAAGTTGCGCACGAGGTTGAGGTCGTGGGAGATCATGACGAGGCCGATGCCGCGCTCGCGCACCAGCGCGTCGAGGATGCCGAGCACCTTCATGCGCACCGTCACGTCGAGCGCCGAGGTCGGCTCGTCGGCGATGATCACCTCCGGCTCGGGGACCAGCATCATCGCGATCATCACCCGCTGGCCCATGCCGCCCGAGATCTCGTGCGGATAGAGCCGGTAGACGCGCTCGGGGTCGCGGATCTGCACCGCCTCCAGCATCTCCAGCGCCTTCTCGCGCGCCACGCGGCGCTGGCCGCGATGGTGCACGGCATAGGCTTCGGCGATCTGGTCGCCGACGCGCTGCACCGGGTTCAGCGAGAACTTCGGATCCTGCAGGATCATCGAGATCCGCGCGCCGCGGATGTCGAGCATGCGCCGCTCGCTCGCCCGGATCAGGTCGGTGCCCATGAAGTCCATGCGGTCCGCGGTGATCGTCGCGGTCGGCAGCAGCTTCAGCAGCGCCCGCCCGATCGTCGATTTCCCCGACCCGCTCTCGCCGACGATCCCCAGCCGCTCGCGGCCCAGCGTGAACGAGACGTTGCGCACCGCCTGCATCGCCGCGGGACCGCGCCCGTAGGTGACGCAGAGGTTGCGGACGTCCATCAGCGTTTCCATCAGTGCCGCCCCTTGCGCTGCTTGGGATCGAGCGCGTCGCGCAGGCCGTCGCCGATCAGGTTGAAGGCGAGGCTGACGCAGAGGATCGCGCCGCCCGGAAAGGCCACCAGCCACCAGCTCTCCAGCATGTAGCGCCGGCCGATGGCGATCATCGCGCCCCATTCCGGCAGCGGCGGCTGCGC
>CAYTMB010000297.1:0-3643 GCA_964438465.1 uncultured Rhodovulum sp.
GGCGCGGCGTCAGGGCTCGCGGAACGCCTGCATGAAGTAGTCCGACAGCGGCTTGACCACATAGGCGACCGGGTTGCGCTCCTCGGTCTCGACGAAGGCCTCGACCGGCATGCCCGGCAGGATGACCAGCCCGGTGAGCTGCGCGCGCGCCTCCTCGCTGATCAGGATTTCGCCGCGGTAGTAATGCTGCCGGGTCTGCGGATCCTCGATCGCGTCGGCGGAGACGTTGATGACCGTGCCCTCGACCTCCGGCGTGGTGCGCATGTCGAAGGCGGAAAATCGCAGGCGCGCGGTCTGGCCGATGTGGATATTGTCGATGCTCACCGTCTGGATCTGGACCCGCACGACCAGGTCGGCGTCCTTGGGCACGATGTAGAGCACCGGCTCGGCCGGGCGGATCACGCCGCGGATGGTGTCCGCGGTGTTGCCATAGACCACGCCGGCGACCGGCGCGCGCAGGACCAGCTTGGCGATCTGGTCGAGCAGCGCCAGCCGGCGCTCGCGCAGCTCGATCTCGCGGTACTCGATGTCGCGCAGCTCGGCGATCGCGTCCGAACGGGTCTGCGAGGTCAGCCGCACCCGCTCGATTCCGGTCTCGGCGATCTTGCCGCGGTTCTCGGCGATGGCGGCCTCGACCTGGCCGGCGCTGCCCTTGAGCCGCGCCAGCTCGCGCTGCGGCGTCAGCACCCGGGTCAGCTGGGTGAGGCCCTGGGCGAGCAGCGTCTCCTGGCCCTCGATCTCGCGGCTGAGCAGCTCGACCTGCGACCGGGTCGCGGCCTGCAGCGCCTCGAGGCCGTCGATCTGCTTGGCGATCTGGATCTCGCGCTCGGTGAGCTGGTCCTTTTCCTCCTTCTGCACCTTGCGGCTGGCGTCGAACTGCTGCTGCTGCGAGGCCATCAGGCCGGCGATCTTGGGATTGTCGGCGCGGTCGAGCAGCTCGGGATCGAACTCGATGGTATCGACGAGGTCGCGCTCGGCCGACAGCCGGCTCTTGCGGGCGAGGATCTCGAACCACTGGCCCTCGACGATCTCGAGCTCCGAGCGCAGCGTGTCGCCCTCGAGCTCGACCAGCACGTCGCCGGCCGCGACCGAATCGCCGTCGCGCACATGGATCGAGGCGATCACGCCGCCGGTCAGGTGCTGGACGACCTGGCGGTTGCCCTCGACCTCGACGACGCCGGGCGCGATCACCGCGCCGGAGATGCGCGCCATGGCGCCCCACAGCCCGACCCCGAGCACGGTCAGGATCAGCGTCGAATACCCGAGCACCAGAAAGGGGCGCAGGTTCCAGCGGTCGCGCGGCTCGTCGCTCATCCCTGGGCCTCCGAAGCGATGCGGCCGGCGACGGCCGCGTAGTTGCGCACATGCGCCTTGAGCACCTCGTCGCGCGGGCCGAACGCCTTGGCGGTGCCGGCGTCGATGATCAGGATCAGGTCGCATTCCGCGATCCCGGCCGGGCGATGCGCCATGATGATCACCGCCTTGCCGTCGGCCTTGGCCTGGCGGATCGCGAGGTTGAGCGCGTCCTGGCCCGCGGCGTCGAGGTTCGAGTTCGGCTCGTCGAGCACCAGCAGGACCGGATCGCCGTAGAAGGCGCGCGCGAGGCCGATCCGCTGCTTCTGCCCGCCCGACAGCCGCGCGCCGCCGGCGGAGACCTGGGTGTCGTAGCCCTGCGGCAGCTGGAGGATCATCTCATGGGCGCCGGCGCGCTGCGCCGCGGCGACGACGGCCTGCGGGTCGGCGGCGACGTCGAGGCGGGCGATGTTCTCGGCGACGGTGCCGTCGAACAGCATCACGTCCTGCGGCAGATAGCCGATGTAGCGGCCGTAGACGTCCGGATCGTACTGGTCGAGCGCCGCGCCGTCGAGGCGCACCGAGCCCGAGGCCGGCCGCCAGATCCCGGTCAGCACCCGCGCCAGCGTCGACTTGCCCGAGGCCGAGGCGCCGATCACTCCGAGCGCCTCGCCCGGGCGCACCTTGAAGTCGAGCATGCGCAGGCTGGCTTTCTGCTGGTCGGGCGGGAAGACGGTGATCTGGGTCACGTCGAGGAAGGCGCGCGGACGGGGCAGGGGGGTGGTGTCCGCCTGCTCCGGCGTCGATTCCAGCAGCACCTTGAGATGCGCCCAGCCCTGCCGGGCGCGCAGCAGCAGCGGCCAGCCGCCGATGGCCTGCTCCACCGGCGCCAGCGCGCGGCCGAGCAGGATCGAACCGGCGATCATCGCGCCGGCGCTCATCTCGCCGAGGAGCACGACATAGGCGCCAAGGCCGAGCATCGCCGACTGAAGAAAGAACCGCAGCGTCTTGGAGATGGTGGAGAACTGCCCGACACGATCGCTGGAGGCGAGCTGCGCGGTCACCGCCCGGTCGCGCAACCCCCGCCAGCGGGACATCACGGAATCGCGCATCCCGAGCGCCTGGATCATCTCGCCCTGCTGGCGCGCGGTCTCGGCGAAACCGTCGCCCTGCATCGTGGCCAGCGTCGCGTCGGCCTCGGGCCGGCGCGTCATGATCTGGTTGAGCACGGTGATGACGATCAGCAGCAGCATCCCGACGATCGCGAGATGGCCGAGCCAGGGGTGGAAGGCGTAGATCAGCACGATGAAGAACGGCGCCCAGGGCATATCGAAGATCGCGAACAGCACCGGCGAGCCCATGAACCGCTGGACCGCCTCGAGATCCTTGAGGCCGGACGCGGGGCGCGAGCGTTCGCTCGGCAGCACCGAGCGGCGCATCATGGCGCGAAACACCTTGCCGTCCAGCCGCGCCTGCACGGTGGCGCCGATGCGCGCGGCAACGCGCTGGCGGACGTAGTCGAGGATGCCCATCACCGCATAGAGCCCGGCCACCAGCATCGTCAGCGCCATCAGCGTCGCGACGGAATGCCCCGACAGCACCCGGTCATAGACCTGGAGCATGTAGAGCGACCCGGTGAGCATCAGGATGTTGACCAGCGCGCTGAACAGCGCCACCGTCCAGAGCAGACCGCCCAGGCCCTTGAAGCCAGCCGCAGGGCCTTCGGAAGTCTTACGCATACCAACTCACTCCAGGCCCAACGGCTCGCCTATGCCGCAGAAGTATAACCACGGCGCAGCCAACTTCCTAGCGTCACTTTGTTTCGACACGGTGTCGTCGGCAGCCTGTTAAGCGCATCCCGCCCGGATCGAAAGCGGAACCCGCGGCGCGGGCGCGGGCCGGCGGGTTTCCGCTGCGCGCGCCTCGCCCGGCCGGGTCAGGCCACGGCCTTCGCCGGGGCGATCCGGATGATCGGCTCCATCGCCGCAAAGACCTCGTCGGAGAGATGGCACTTGATCTGGTGGCCGCCGGGAAAGCGGCGCATCGGCGGCACCACGGTGTCGCAGAGGTCGCCCGGGACCTGATGCTTGCGCGGGCAGCGGGTCTGGAACGGGCAGCCCGGCGGCGGGTTCAGCGCCGAGGGAATGTCGCCCTGCAGCAGGATGCGCTTCTTCACCACCGAGGTGTCGGCGATCGGCGCCGCGGACAGCAACGCCTCGGTGTAGGGGTGGTAGGGCGGCTCGAACACCGCGTCGGTCTCGCCCATCTCGACGACATGGCCGAGGTACATCACCATCACCCGGTCCGACAGATAGCGCACGATCGACAGGTCGTGGCTGATGAACAGCAT
>CAYTMB010000298.1:0-3641 GCA_964438465.1 uncultured Rhodovulum sp.
TGTCGTCCATCGCCGCCATCTCGGCGGCCATGTCGAAGTTCATCACGTCGCCGGCGTAGTTGCCGTACATGTAGAGCACGCCCGCCCCGCCGCTGACCGCCGTCGTGCAGGCGAGGATCGGGTCCGGCGGCGGCGAGGCGAAGACGTTGCCGACCGCGCAGGCGTCGGCCAGCCCGCGGCCGACGAAACCGAGGAAAGTCGGCTCGTGGCCGGAGCCGCCGCCGATCACCAGCCCGACCTTGCCCGGCCGCGGCCCGTCGCGCGCCACGATCGCGCGCGGGTGCCCCTCCGCGCGCGTCAGGTGCCGGGGATGCGCCGCGAGCACGCCGTCGAGCATCTCGTCGACCGCTGCGGCCCCGTCGTTGACGATCTTCTTGGTCCGCACTGCGCCCCCCATGCGTTTTCCGGCATCTTATCCGAGCGACCGCGGATATCCAGCGCGCAGCCGCGCCGCGCCCGGGGTTTTCCTGTTGTCCGGCCGGCGCCGGCGGTCTAGGCGGTGTCCGATGCCGACCCGCACCCAGCTCGCCACTCTCGCAATCGCCGTGGCGGGCGCCGGCCTGTTCCACCTGCTCGGCCTGCCGCTGCCGCTGCTGCTCGGACCGATGTTCGCCTGCCTGATCGCGGCGATCCTCAAGGCGCCGCTGCAGGGGACGCCGGCGATCAGCGACGCGATGCGGACCGTGCTCGGGGTGGCGGTCGGGGCCTCGATCACCCCCGAGCTGATGCACCGGATCGGCACGATGGCGGTCAGCGTGGCCTTCGTGCCGCCGTTCGTCCTCGCCATCGGCCTGATCGGCTATCCCTACTTTCGCCGGGTCTGCGGCTTCGACAAGCCGACCGCCTATTACTGCGCGATGCCGGGCGGGCTGCAGGACATGCTGGTGTTCGGCATCGAGGCCGGCGGCGACGCCCGGGCGCTGTCGCTGGTCCATGCGACCCGGGTGCTGGCGATCGTGTCGATCATGCCGGCGATCCTGTCCTTCGGCTGGGGCCTGAGCTTCGACAGCGCGCCCGGGGCGCCGTTCCTCGAGGTGCCGCCGCAGGAACTGGCCCTGATGCTGATCTGCGCGGCGGCCGGCTGGAAGATCGCCGCCCGGATCGGGCTGTTCGGGGCGGCGATCCTCGGGCCGCTGGCGCTGACCGCGGCGGCGAGCCTCATGGGGCTGATCCATTTCCGCCCGCCGGCCGAGGCGATCCTTGCGGCGCAGTTCTTCATCGGGCTCGGGGTCGGCGTCAAATACGTCGGCGTCACCGCCGACGAGCTGCGCCGGATCGTCGCGGCGGCGCTGGGCTACTGCCTGATCCTCGCCGCGCTGTCGGTCGCCTTCGCCGAGGCGGTGCATTTTGTCGCCGGCGCGCCGCAGGTCGAGGCGCTGCTCGCCTTCGCGCCGGGCGGACAGGGCGAGATGGTGGTGCTCGCCTTCGTCTCCGGCGCGGATCTGGCCTTCGTGGTCACCCACCATCTGGTGCGGCTGGTGGTGGTGATCCTCGGCGCGCCGCTGGTGGCGCGCTGGCTGAAATAGCCCGTGCGTTCAGGGCGTCCGCAGCAGGAGCCCGGCCTCGGTGACGATCCCGTCGAGCCGGGCGTCCCGCGGGCCGTGCGCGACCGCCGCGACCTGCTGGCCGGCGAAGGCGAAGCCCAGTGCGGTGATCTCGCGGCGCGCGCGCAGCTCGGCGAGCGTGCGGTCGTAGTAGCCGCCGCCGTAGCCGAGCCGCCAGCCGTCGCCGTCGAAGGCGAGCAGCGGCGCCAGCACCACCTCGGGCTCGACCCACTCCCCCGCCGACGGCGCCGGCGCGCCGAGCGCGCCGCGTTCGGCGGGGGCGTCCGGCGTCCAGGCGCGAAAGCGCAGCGCCTCGCCCCGGGCGACGATCACCGGCGCGCAGACGCCGTAGCCGAGGCCGTGCAGCGCGCGCATCGCCGGCACCGGGTCGATCTCGCTGCGCATCGGCAGATAGGCCGCGACCCAGCCGATCCGGCCGAGCGGGGCGATCGCGGCCAGCGCATGTCCGGCCGCCTGCCGGGCCGCGCCCGCGCCGTTCGCGTGCAGCGCGGCGCGGACCGGGACGGCCGCGGCGCGCGCGGCCCTCTTCGCTTCGGAGAGGTCGGTCACGAGATGGCGCGAGTGGCGGGCCCGGCGCGACCGTGGCGGCGACTAATCCTTGAGAGCCTGCTTTCACAGGTGGGCGCCGGGTGCGATAGGCCAGAACCAGTCACAGAGCCAGCTCCCTCAAGAATGTTTACGGCCACCAGGATTTGGCTGCTCACGCGAAGGCCAGAACCCGCCGCCTGCGAATGTAGTCCCCCACCGCCCGGATTAGAAGCCCCGACCGTGGATCAGCCGCCGACGCCGCCGCAGACCGGACAATCGGCGCGCGCGCGGACCGCGATCCGGCGCGTCTCGGCGTAGAGGGCGTCGAAGATCAGCAGCTTTCCGCGCAGCCCCTCGCCGGCCCCCGCGATCGCCTTGATCGCCTCCAGCGCCATCAGCGACCCCATCACCCCCGGCAGCGCGCCGACGATCCCCGCCTCGGCGCAGTTGGGCGCCAGCCCCGCGGCGGGGGCCTCTGGGAACACGCAGGCGTAGCACGGGCCGCCGCGGGCGGGGTCGTAGAGGCTGATCTGCCCCTCCCACTGGCTCATCGCGGCGGCGATCAGCGGCTTGCCGGCGGCGACGCAGGCGGCGTTGACCAGCGCGCGCGCCGCAAAGCTGTCGGTCCCGTCCAGCACCAGATCGAAGCCGCCGACCAGCGCCGCGGCGTTGCCGGCGTCGAGCCGCGCCGCATGGGTCTCGACCGCGACATGCGGGTTGAGCCGGCCCAGCGCGGCGGCGGCGGCGGCGACCTTCGGCGCGCCGATGTCGGCGACGCCGAACAGGATCTGGCGCTGGAGGTTCGACAGGCCGACGCGGTCGTCGTCGACGATCCCGAGCGTCCCCACGCCCGCCGCGGCCAGATAGACCAGCGCCGGGCAGCCCAGCCCGCCGGCGCCGACCGCCAGCACACGCGCCGCGCGCAGCCGCCGCTGGCCCGGGCCGCCGATCTCGCGCAGCACGATATGCCGGGCGTAGCGCTCCAGCTCGTCGGGGCCGAGGCTCACAGCGGCTTCTCCATCCAGCGCCGGCGCGGCCCGGCGCCGGCCTGCGCGCCGTAACCGGCGCGCTCGAAGAACGCCGGCGCCTGCCAGTCGGCCACCAGCGCGCCGATGCGCCGCGCGCCGCGCGCCGCGGCCTCGCCCTCGCCGGCGCGCAGCAACCCGGCGCCGACGCCCCGGCGGCGGGCCTCGGGGATCACCCGCAGCAGCTCGATCTCGGCAAGCTCGCCCCCGAGCCGCAGCCGCAGATGCCCCTCCAGCGCCCCGTCCGCGCCGCGCCAGCCGAGCGACAGCCGGGGGCTGTCCAGCGCGGCCTCCGCCTCGGCCGCCAGCGCCGCGGCGGTCGCGGCGGCGAGCCCGGCGTCAGCGGGGAACTGCACCAGACCGCGCGCCGGCGCGGGGGCCGGCGGCGGGGCCTGCGCGAGCGCCGCGGCGACGCCGGTCCGCCGGCGCAGGCCGCGCAGCACCACCCCATAGGCGGCGACCGGCGCCAGACCGAGGCCGAGCCAGAACAGCACCCGCGCCGATCCCGCCACATCCGCGCGCC
>CAYTMB010000299.1:0-3636 GCA_964438465.1 uncultured Rhodovulum sp.
AAGCGCGGCTTCACCAAGCCGAACCGCAAGGAATTCGCGGTGATCAACCTCGGCCTGCTGCAGAAGTTCGTCGACGCCGGCAAGCTCGACGGCAAGGCCGAGATCACCGAGGACCTGCTGGTCGCCTCGGGCCTCGTGCGCCGCAAGCTGGACGGCGTGCGCCTGCTGGCCAAGGGCGAGCTGACCACCGGGCTCACGCTGGTGCTGACCGGCGCCTCGGCGGCGGCGGTCGCGGCGGTCGAGAAGGCCGGCGGCGCCGTCACCCTCACCGCGCCGAAGGTCGAAGCCGCGGCCGAGTGACGACCCCGCCCGGCGCCGCGCCGGCGATCGGCCGGCTCCAGGAGCACCTGAAGCAGATCGTCTACGGCGGCAACGACGGCATCGTCACCACCTTCTCGGTGGTGGCGGGCTTCGCCGGCTACGGCGCCGAGGGCGCCGCGGCCGTGGGCGGCGTCGCCGTCCTGCTCTTCGGTCTCGCCAACCTCTTCGCCGACGGCGTCGCCATGGGCCTCGGCGAATATCTCTCCAGCGCGTCGGAGGCCGACGTCTATCGCGGGGTGCGCGCCCGCGCGCTCGCCGCCGCGCGCGCCCACCCCGACGCCGGCGCCGCCGAGGCGGCCCGCGCCCTCGCCGCGCGCGGCCTGCCCGAAGCGGACGCGCAGGCGGTCGGGGCCGTCCTCGCCCGCCACCCCCGGGTGATGGCCGATCTTCTGGCCCCGTCCGGCGACGCGGAGGCCGCCGGCGCCGCGCTGCGCGGCCTCGTCACCTTCGTCGCCTTCCTCGGCTTCGGCTTCGCGCCGCTCGTCCCCTATATCCTGCTCGGCCCGGCGCCCGAGACCTTCCGCGTCTCGCTCGCGGCCACCTTCGCCGCCCTTCTGGCGCTGGGGCTGCTGCGCTGGCGCGTCACGGCGCAGGGGCTCCGGCGCTCCGTCGGCGAGACCGTGCTCGTCGGCGGGACCTGCGCGGCCGTCGCCTACGCCGTCGGCTGGGCCTTCCGCGCCGCCGGATGACCGCCTGCGGAATCGGTCTTGCCGTCGCAAGTCCGCGGGCTTAAGTCAGGCGTGAATTTTCGCGCCGCTGCGGCCGGGTCGGCCCCGGCGGCGCCGTCACTTGGAGGGCCTAGATGGCATCCGCAGCTGAACAGATGGCTGCCAACCTCAGTTGGGGCACCTTCGGCAAGGCCAAGGAGCTGCAGAACCGCATCCTGTTCGCGATCGGCCTGCTGATCGTCTACCGGGTCGGCACCTACATCCCGGTGCCCGGCATCGACGCCGCGCGGCTGGCGCAGTTCTTCCAGACCGCGAACCAGGGCATCGGCGGCATGCTCAACATGTTCACCGGCGGCGCCGTCGGGCGCATGGCGATCTTCGCGCTCGGGATCATGCCCTATATCTCGGCCTCGATCATCGTCCAGCTGATGACCGCGATGGTCCCCACGCTGATGGCGCTGAAGAAGGAGGGCGAGGCCGGCCGCAAGAAGATCAACCAGTACACCCGCTACGGCACCGTGCTCCTCGCCACCGCCCAGGCCTACGGCCTCGCGATCGGGCTCGAGGCCGAGGGCCTCGCGCATGATCCGGGCTGGTTCTTCCGCATCTCCTGCGTGATCACCCTGGTCGGCGGCACCATGTTCCTGATGTGGCTCGGCGAGCAGATCACCTCGCGCGGCATCGGCAACGGCATCTCGCTGATCATCTTCGTCGGCATCGTCGCCCAGCTGCCGGTGGCGCTGGCGCAGCTGCTGACCCAGGGCCGCACCGGCGCGCTGAGCCCGGTGGTCATCGTCGGCTTCCTGGTCATGGCGGTGGCCGTGGTGGCCTTCGTGGTGTTCATGGAGCGCGCGCTGCGCAAGATCCACATCCAGTATCCCAAACGCCAGGTCGGCATGAAGATCTACGGCGGCGAGAGCTCGAACCTGCCGGTCAAGGTCAACCCGGCCGGCGTGATCCCCGCGATCTTCGCCTCCTCGCTGCTGCTGCTGCCGGCGACGCTCACCACCTTCTCCGGCGGCGAGGCCTCGACCAGCGGCTGGGCGAACACCATCGCGGCCTATCTCGGCCGCGGACAGCCGCTCCAGCTCCTGCTGTTCGGCGGCCTGATCGTGTTCTTCACCTACTTCTACACCGCCAACGTCTCGTTCAAGTCCGACGACGTCGCGGACAACCTCAAGAAGCAGGGCGGGTTCATCCCCGGGATCCGGCCGGGCCAGAAGACCATCGAGTACCTCGACTACGTCGTGTCCCGGCTGCTGGTCGTCGGCTCGGCCTATCTCGCGGCGGTCTGCCTCTTGCCCGAGCTCCTGATCTCGAATTTCTCGGTGCCGTTCTACTTCGGGGGCACGTCGCTTCTGATCGTGGTGTCGGTGACGATGGACACCATCACCCAGGTCCAGTCGCACATGCTGGCGCATCAGTACGAAGGCCTGATCGAGAAATCGCGCCTACGGAGCAAGGGACGAGGGAGCAAGCCGCGCCGATGAACGTCATTCTGCTGGGCCCGCCGGGAGCGGGCAAGGGAACCCAGGCCCGCATCCTGGTCGAGGAGCACGGTCTCGTGCAGCTCTCCACCGGCGACATGCTGCGCGCCGCCAAGTCCTCGGGGACCGAGCTCGGCAAGAGGGTGGCCGAGGTGATGGCCCGCGGCGACCTCGTGACCGACGACATCGTCATCGGCCTGATCGCCGAGCAGCTCGACGGCGAGGCCGGCAAGCAGGGGCTGATCTTCGACGGCTTCCCGCGCACCCTCGCCCAGGCCGACGCGCTCGAGGCGCTGCTCGCCGAGAAGGGCGCGGCGATCGACGCCGTCATCGAGATGCGGGTCGACGAGGACGCGCTGGTCCGGCGCATCACCGGCCGCTTCACCTGCGCCAAATGCGGCGAGGTCTATCACGACGAAAGCAAGCCGACGGCCAGGGCCGGCGTCTGCGACGTCTGCGGCTCGACCGAGTTCATCCGCCGCGCCGACGACAACGAGGACTCCGTCCGCGTCCGGATGAGCGCCTACAACCGCCAGACCGCGCCGCTGATCGGCTACTACCACGCCAAGGGCAAGCTGCTGCCCGTCGACGGACTCGGCGAAATCGACGCCGTCGCGGCCGAAATCCGCAAACGCCTCGCGGCGTGAAAACCTGCGGTTCCGCCCTTGACGCCCCGGCGACTATTCCTATAATCCGCGCTCTCTCAACCGGGAGTCGTCCCTCAGCTTTTCACCTCGGGGACGCGGGATGTCTTGGCCCAGGGACATGGGTTTCGCAAGCCTGCCGAAGGCATCGGCGGGCTTTGACTGTTAGACGGGGTCGGGCGGTGGCCCGACGATGGAACGGAGCATAGACCTTGGCGCGCATAGCTGGCGTGAACATCCCGACGAACAAGCGCGTGGAAATCGCGCTGACCTATATCCATGGCATCGGCCGCACGAAGGCGAAGGAGCTGATCGACTCGCTCGGCATCGAGGATTCGCGGCGGGTCAACGACCTGACCGACGCCGAAGTGCTGCGGGTGCGCGAGTACATCGACGCCAACCTGCAGGTCGAAGGCGACCTGCGGCGCGAAGTCTCGATGAACATCAAGCGGCTGATGGATCTCGGCTGCTACCGCGGCCTGCGGCACCGCCGCGGCCTGCCGGTGCGCGGCCAGC
>CAYTMB010000300.1:0-3631 GCA_964438465.1 uncultured Rhodovulum sp.
GCTCCAGCGTGTTGCGCAGCTGGCGCACGTTGCCCGGCCAGCGCAGCGTCTGCAGCTGCGCCTCGGCCTCCGGCGTCAGGGCGCGCTGCGCCAGCCCCTGCGTGGCGCTCAGCTCCTCGAGGAAATGCCGGGCGAGCTCCGGCACGTCGTCGCGCCGCGCCTCCAGCCCCGGCACCGCGATCGGCACCACGTTCAGCCGGTGGTAGAGCTCGGTGCGGAACCGCCCCGCCGCCACCTCGCGCGCGAGGTCGCGCGTCGTCGCCGAGATCACCCGTACGTCGACGCGCACGACGTCGCCGCCGCCGACGCGCTGGAACGACTGGTCGACCAGCACCCGCAGGATCTTCGACTGCGTGCCCGGCGGCATGTCGGCCACCTCGTCGAAGAACAGGATGCCGGTATGCGCGCGCTCCAGCAGGCCCGGCTCGACGCCGCGGTCGGCGTTCTCGCGGCCGAACAGCACCTCCTCCATCTGCTCGGCGCCGATCGCGGCCGAGTTCACCACCACGAACGGGCTCTTCGCCCGCTCGGAATGCGCGTGGATGTAGCGCGCCGCGACTTCCTTGCCGGCGCCCGCGGGCCCGGCCAGCATCACCCGGCTGTTGCTGCGCGCGACCTTGTCGAGATGGCCCTTGAGCTGACGGAACGCCGCCGAGGCCCCGATCATCGCGAAGCTCGGCCCCTCGCGCCCCTTCAGCGCCGCGTTCTCGCGCCGCAGCCGCGAGGTCTCCAGCGCCCGGGTGATCACCACCATCAGCTGGTCGATGTTGAACGGCTTCTCGATGAAGTCGTAGGCGCCCTGCTTGATCGCGGCCACCGCGATCTCGATGTTGCCGTGGCCGGAGATGATCACCACCGGGATCGCCGGATTGTCGCGCTTGACCCGCTTCAGGATGTCGATCCCGTCCAGCCGGCTGTCCTTCAGCCAGATGTCGAGGATGATCAGATCCGGCGGCGATGCGTTGATCGCCGCAAACGCGGTGTCGCTGTCCCAGGCCATGCGCACGCCGTGGCCCTCGTCCTCGAGGATGTCGCCGATCAGCGTCCGGATGTCCCGCTCGTCGTCGACCACCAGAATGTCCGTCATCACATGCTCTCTCTCAGTTTCTTGCTTATCGTTGCGGTTTCGTCGCTGTCCCAGCCGCGTTCGGGCTGGGCCTGCGGCAGCACGATCCGCGCCCAGGCCCCGGCGGCGATGCTGCCCTCGAACACCGGCGCCGGGATCAGGTCGAGCCGGCCGTCGTGCTCCTCGACGATCTTCTTCACGATCGGCAGCCCGAGGCCGGTGCCCTTCGCCCGGTGGGTGACGTAGGGCTCGAACAGGCGTTCCGGCGTGTCGGGCAGGCCGGCGCCGTTGTCCTGGATGTCGATGGTCAGCGCCTCGCCGTCCGCCGCCAGCCGCACCCGGATCTCGCCCGGGGTGGCGTCGCCGGCCTCCAGCCGGGTCTCGATCGCCTCCTGCGCGTTCTTGAGCAGGTTGGTGATCGCCTGGTTGATCATCGTCGGATCGAGCAGGGCGAGGATCGCCGGTTCGGGCAGCTCCAGCCGATAGCGGATGTCCGGCCGCGCGCTCTCCTGCAGCAGCACGGCCTCGGACAGCAGCTTGCTGAGGTCGAGCGGCTTGCGTTCTGGCGCCGGCATCCGGGCGAATTTCGAGAATTCGTCGACGATCCGGCGCAGGTCGCTGGTCTGGCGGATGATGACGTCGGCGTATTGATCGAGGTTCGCGCGCTGGTCGCCGACCATCGGCCCGAACTTGCGCTTCAGCCGCTCGGCCGACAGCTGGATCGGGGTCAGCGGGTTCTTCACCTCATGCGCGATCCGCCGCGCCACGTCGCCCCAGGCCGCCATGCGCTGCGCCACCACCAGATCGGTCACGTCGTCGAACGAGACGACATAGCCCTCCAGCTTGCCCTCGCCCGACTGCCGCGTCGCCACCCGCACCAGCAGGTCGCGCTCGCGCGAGCGCCGGCGCAGCCGCACCTCGGCCTGCGCGACCGCGGCCGGGCGGGCGTCGAGCCGGGCCAGCAGGTCGGCGAATTCCGGGGTGGCCTCGCGCATGGGCGCGCCCCAGGCGGTCTCGGGATCGAGGTCGAGCAGCGTCGCGCCGGCCGCGTTCATCACCTCGATGCGGCCCTCGCCGTCCAGCCCGACCACGCCGGCGGTGACGCCGCTCAGCACCGAATCGAACAGCCGGCGGCGGCGCTCGGTCTCGATGTTGGCCTCGATCAGCGCGTCGCGCTGGCCCTTGACCTGACGGGTCATGTCGTTGAACGCGCGGCCCAGCAGCGCGATCTCGTCGTCGCCGCGGGACTCGGGCACCCGCGCGTCGAAGTCGCCCTCGCCCACCCGCGTCGCCGCCGCCGCCAGCCGGCCGACCGGCCGGGCCAGCCGTTCGGCGAACCACAGCGCCATCCAGATCGCGCCGAGGATCACCACCAGCGCAAAGCCGAGATAGATCAGCGCGAACTCGAACAGGAGCCGCCCGCGCTCGGCCTCGAGCTGCTGGTAGAGCCGCACCGTCGCCTGGGTCTCGTCGAGCAGGCTGAGGATGTTGCCGTCGACCTCGCGGCTGACGTAGAGGAAATGGTCGGCGAAGGCGGTGAGGCGCAAGAGCGCGCGGAACTCGTTGTTCGCCCAGTCCTCGATCACCACCACCTCGCCGGCGTTCGCCCGGGCGATGTCCTCCGCCGAGGGCGGGTTGAAGTCGAAGAGATAGCTGCGCTCGCCGCGGGCGCGCAGCGCGCCGTCGCCGTCGATGACATAGGCCTTGGGCAGCGCGCGCTGCATCTGGGTCTGGCCGCGGGTCAGCAGCTCGCGCAGCGCGCCCCCGGTCAGCAGCGGGTAGCGCTCCTTCTGCTCGTCGAGGAACTGCGCCAGCACCGCCGCGTCGGTCTGCAGCGTGCGCCGGTGCTCCTCCTCGTAGGCCTGCGCCGCCTCGAGCGAATTCGCCACGACGTTGCGCACCCGGTCCGAGAACCAGCCTTCCAGCCCGAAGTTCAGCGTGATCGTCGCGAAGACCGCGACCAGCAGCGTCGGCGCCAGCGCGACGACGGTGAACACCCGCATCAGCCGCAGGTGCAGCCGCGAGCCGGCGGACTGCTTGCGCCGCGCGGCCAGCATCTCGGCCAGCCGGCGCGCGACGAAGGCGGCCACCACCAGCGCATAGACGAAGTCGGCCAGCAGCACGACCCGCAACGCCCCGCCGCCGGCCAGCAGCACGCTGTCGGAGAATGTGGCGAAGGTGAGCGCCGCGAGGATCGGCCCCAGCGCGATCATGCCCCAGATCGCGGCGGTCCGTACGGACTTGCTGTCTCGCCAGCGCGCCATTCGGAGGCCCGCGTGGGTCAGGGTCTGGCTGCGCATTCTCCGGCGACGCTGTTTTCAGATGCTCGACTGTGGCAATCTTACATCATTCTCTTGCCACGTGTAACCCGAATGTCGAGGTCCTTGATCTTCTTGCGCAGGGTATTGCGGTTGATGCCCAGCAGCTCGGCGGTGCGCACCTGGTTTCCCCGCGTCGCCGACAGCGACAGGGCGATCAGCGGCAGCTCCATCTCCTTGAGAATGCGGTCGTAAAGCCCGTCCGGCGGCAGGCTGTCGCCGTGCAGGTCGAAGTAGCGGCGCAGAT
>CAYTMB010000301.1:0-3630 GCA_964438465.1 uncultured Rhodovulum sp.
GCAGCGAGGTGATGCCGTTCGCCGTGCCCGCGACCTTGAAGTCCATGTCGCCGAGATGGTCCTCGTCGCCGAGGATGTCGGTCAGCACGGCGAACTTCTCGCCCTCGAGGATCAGGCCCATCGCGACGCCCGCCACCGGCGCCTTCAGCGGCACCGCGGCGTCCATCATGCTGAGCGAGCCGCCGCAGACCGTCGCCATCGAGGACGAGCCGTTGGACTCGGTGATCTCGGAGACGATGCGGATGGTGTAGGGGAAGTCGGTCGCCGCCGGCAGCACCGCCTGCAGCGCGCGCCAGGCGAGCTTGCCGTGGCCGATCTCGCGCCGGCCCGGGCCCATCTGGCGCGAAGTCTCGCCGACCGAATAGCCGGGGAAGTTGTAGTGCAGCAGGAAGTTCGAGCGCGACATGCCGTGCAGCGCGTCGATCATCTGCTCGTCGTCGCCGGTGCCGAGCGTGGTCACGACGAGGCCCTGGGTCTCGCCGCGGGTGAACAGCGCCGAGCCATGGGTGCGCGGCAGGATGCCGACCTCGGAGACGATCGGGCGCACGGTCACGAGATCGCGGCCGTCGATGCGGCGGCCGTGGTCGAGGATGTCTCCGCGCACGACTTCGGATTCGAGCTTCTTGAGGCAGGTCTTGAGGTTCTCGTCGGCGGCCTCCTCCTCGGTGAGCGCGGCGAGGATGGTCGCCTTGGCGGCGGCGACCGCGGCCTGGCGGTCCTGCTTGTCGGTGATGCCGAAGGCGTCGCGCATCGCCGTCTCGCCGATGGACTTCACCTTGGCGTAGAGGCCGGAATAGTCGGGCGCGTCGAACTGGAACGGCTCCTTGGCCGCCTCTTCGGCCATGTCGATGATCATGTCGATCACCGGCTGCATCTGCTCGTGGCCGAACTTCACCGCGCCGAGCATCTCGGCCTCCGAGAGCTCATAGGCCTCGGACTCGACCATCATCACCGCGTCCTTGGTGCCGGCGACGACGAGGTCGAGCCGCTGCTCGGGGTTCTCGCGCAGCTTCTCCATGTCGTCCACGGCCGGGTTCAGCACGTATTCGCCGTCGACGAAGCCGACGCGCGCCGCGCCGATCGGGCCGAAGAACGGCGCGCCCGACAGGGTCAGCGCCGCCGAGGCCGCGATCATCGCGACCACGTCCGGGTCGTTCTCCATGTCGTAGGAGAGCACGGTGCAGATCACCTGGGTCTCGTTGCGGAAACCCTCGACGAACAGCGGGCGGATCGGACGGTCGATCAGGCGGCTGGTCAGCGTCTCCTTCTCGGTCGGCCGGGCCTCGCGCTTGAAGAAGCCGCCGGGGATCTTGCCCGCGGCGTAGTACTTTTCCTGGTAGTGGACGGTCAGCGGGAAAAAATCGAGGCCGGGCTTGGGTTTCTTCTCGAACACCACCGCGGCGAGCACGCTGGTCTCGCCATAGGTGGCGATGACGCAGGCGTCGGCCTGGCGGGCGATCTTGCCGGTTTCGAGGGTGAGCGTGTCATGGCCCCACTCGAGCGATTTCTTGACGACGTTGAACATTTCGCTTCCTTGCATGACGGCGTCGCCCCCTGGCGATGCGCCGCGTGACGCGGGCCGCGGCCCGCGGACCCCTGCTTGCCACAATGGACGGTCCCTCGGGGTCGGGAGGGGGCCCGGCGTACGGTCGGACGGAATGTGGGATGTGGCCCTGCGCGCCGGCCCGCGCCAAACGATCGGGCGCGCCCCGGAAGGGGCGCGCCCGGGTATCGCGTCAGCGGCGGATGCCGAGGCGCGAGATCAGCGCCTGGTAGCGCGGCTCGTCCTTCTTCTTCACGTAGTCCAGCAGCTTGCGGCGCTGCGAGACCATCTTCAGCAGGCCCCGGCGCGAATGGTTGTCCTTCACATGGAGCTTGAAATGATCGGTCAGCGTGTTGATGCGCGTGGTCAGGATCGCGACCTGAACTTCCGGCGAGCCGGTGTCGTTCGCCTTGGTGGCGTAGTCCTTGATCAGCTTCTCTTTCACGTCGGGCGCGAGCGACATCGTGGATCCCCTTCTGATGCGGGTGAAACGGCCTTGCCTTGCGCGGCCGCGGCCGGGATGTCGTCCAGCGGGGTCGCAAAAAGAAAAGGGCCGCCGGCTGGAAGGCCCGCGGCGCGGTCGCTATAGACCCTTTCGCGGGCGATGGGAAGAGGATGCGCGCAGCGGCCCGCGGCGGCGCTGGCGCCGGGCGGCGCGGCGGTGCAGAAAGGCCGGACCGGCGACAGGGGAGCGGACATGGCATGGCGGCGAGACTTCGCGACAACCGGCTGCCGCTGGCGCTCACCGCCGCGGCGCTGCTGGCGACGGCGCTGATCCTGCTCGCGATGGGGCGGGTTCCGATCTGCGAATGCGGCTACGTCAAGCTGTGGCACGGCGAGACGATGTCCTCGGAGAACTCGCAGCATCTGACCGACTGGTACACGTTTTCGCACGTCATCCACGGCTTCCTGTTCTACGGGGCGCTGTGGCTGGTGGCCCGGCGCGCGTCCTTCGGCTGGCGGCTGTTCTTCGCGACGCTGGTCGAGGCGGCCTGGGAATTGCTGGAGAACTCCAGCGTCATCATCGACCGCTACCGGGCGGTGACGATCTCGCTCGACTACTACGGCGACAGCGTGATCAACTCGGTCGCCGACATCGTCGCGATGATGCTCGGCTTCTGGCTCGCCTCGCGCCTGCCGGTCCGGCTGACGGTGGCCATCGCGGTCGGCTTCGAGGTGATGACCACCTGGCTGATCCGCGACGGCCTCACGCTGAACGTCCTCATGCTGATCTGGCCGCTCGACGCGATCAAGGCCTGGCAAGGCGGCTGACCGCCCGAGGTCTCCGCCCGCCGCCGCCGGCCTTGCGGCCGTCGCCGCCGGTCGGACCCTGCGCCGCGTCGGCGTCGCGCCTGTTGCGCCGCTGCGCTCGCGGCGCGCTGCGGCGTGGCGCTTGTGGCGCCGCCGCCCGGCCCGGACGTCGCGCAGGGGGGCGGGGACAGGCGCGGGTCAGTTCCCGAGGATCCCCGGCAGCCGCAGTCCCTTCTCCCGGGCGCAGCCGAGCGCGATGTCGTAGCCGGCGTCGGCGTGGCGCATCACCCCGGTGGCGGGGTCGTTCCACAGCACCCGCTCCAGCCGCTTCGCCGCCTCGGGGGTGCCGTCGGCGACCACCACCATGCCGGAATGCTGGCTGAAGCCCATGCCGACGCCGCCGCCGTGGTGGAGGCTGACCCAAGTCGCGCCGGAGGCGCAGTTCAGCAGCGCGTTGAGCAGCGGCCAGTCGGAGACCGCGTCCGAGCCGTCCTTCATCGCCTCGGTCTCGCGGTTGGGGCTGGCCACCGAGCCCGAGTCGAGATGATCGCGGCCGATCACGATCGGCGCCTTCAGCTCGCCCGAGGCCACCATCTCGTTGAAGGCGAGGCCGAGCCGGTGGCGGTCGCCGAGGCCGACCCAGCAGATCCGCGCCGGCAGGCCCTGGAAGGCGATCCGCTCGGCCGCCATGTCGAGCCACTGGTGCAGATGCGCGTCGTGAGGCATCAGCGCCTTCACCTTCGCGTCGGTGCGGCGGATGTCCTCGGGGTCGCCCGACAGCGCGCACCAGCGGAACGGCCCGATCCCCCGGCAGAACAGCGGCCGGATGTAGGCCG
>CAYTMB010000302.1:0-3627 GCA_964438465.1 uncultured Rhodovulum sp.
CCGCGCAGCGCGTCGGAATGTTTCTCCGGGCGGCGGTTCAGCGCGACATAGTCGTCGGCGAGGTCGAGCACCGCCTCGATGTCGGCGCGCGTCAGGCCCTCGATGCCCAGGAGATGGCGGTGCGCGAACAAGGAGCCCTCCGGGTGCGACTGGGCGCTTCTATACCAGCGCGCCGAAGCGCGACAAGGGCCGCGGCGAACGGGGAGGGGCGGGGAAGCGGCGCCGCCGAAGCGCGTAACAGGCTGTTACGGAGGTCATATGATTGATTTTACTGAAGAAATTGAAAAGGCCACCGATATTCCCGGGACCGGATCGCCCCGTGCGGGCCGAAGCCAGGCGCCGCGTCGAGGTCGTGCGGGTTTTGCCGGCGCGCCCGCGGCGCGCTGAAGCGTCGCGCTGGTGGCGCCGTCGCTCGATCCTGCTGCGGAGCGCTGGCGGAGGGCAAGAACAAGGAGCGGCCAGTTGGCCGCGAGTCTTTTTTCTCCCCGGCTGTTGCCGGGGACCCCTCGTCCTGCCCGATAGATTTCATGCCCATATGAAACGCGAAGGGGGATTGCGGGGGGCGGGCGCGCGCTATCCGGCGCGGGCGCGGACCTCGGCGGCGATGATCGCCTCGAGCCGGCCCTGCAGGACGCGGGTGTCGAACGCGGTTTCGGCGCGCAGGCGGGCGGCGGCGGCGAGGCGGGCGCGCAGGGCGTCGTCGGCGAGCACGGCGCGCAGCGCCGCCGTGTAGCCGTCGAGGTCGTGTTCGGCGACCAGCAGGCCGGTCTCGCCCTCGACCACGGCGTCCGGGATGCCGGCGTGGCGGGTCGAGATCACCACCGCGCCCGAGGCCATCGCCTCCTGGATCGCGATGGGCAGGCCCTCCTCGTTGCCTTCGGCGTCGGTGACCGAGTGCTGCAGGAACACCGCGGCGCGGGCCATCTTCGCGCGCACCACCGGGTGCGGCTGCAGGCCGAGGAAGGCGATGCGGTCGGTCAGGCCGCGTTCGGCGGCGAGGCGGCGGGCGTCCGCCAGCAGCGGGCCGTCGCCGATCATCTCCAGCCGGCGGGTCGGGAAAGCGGCGGCGACGCGGGCGAAGGCCTCGATGGTGGTCAGCGGCGCCTTCTTCGGGATCATCCGGCCGACCGCGAGCAGCAGGTCGGGGTCCTTGTCGCCGGGCGCGAACAGCCGGGTGTCGACGCCGCTCGGGATCACATGGCTGTTGGGATGGCGGATGCCCTTGGCGGCGAGGTTGTCCAGGAGCGACTGCGAGACCGAGAAATACCCGGCGAGGCTCGGGATCGCCGCCTTGTAGGACAGCACCCGCAGCGGCGAGGACAGCCGTTTCGAGGCGTCGAAGCCGCGGAAATAGACGAAGACCGGGATGCCGAGCCGGGCGCCGATCGGCGCGAAGCTGGAGCCGAGATGGCCGAATTCGGCGAGGATCGCGAAGACCTTCTGCTCGCGCAGGAAGGCCTCGATCCGGCGGCGCACCGCGCCGAACGGGACGCCGGAGGCGCGGTAGGCCAGCGTGTGCAGCGCCTTGCCGAATTCGAGCTCCAGCCGCGGGCCGAGGCCGGGCGGGCGGCGGGTGACATGCAGCATCGGCTTGTCGGTGACGAAGCCGGGCTCGACCGAATAGCAGACGATGGCGGTCTCGCCGCCGAACAGCTCGTTGATGTGGCGGCGCTGCGAGATCTCGGTGGACTTGCCGACGACGCTGGTCACGATCGCGAGCCGTCCTTCGGGCCAGTCGGTCATGCGCGCGCTCCCCTGCCTGCAGGGTTTCGATGGCCCGCGCGGCGCCAGGATGCAAGCCTCACGGCGCCGGATCCGGGGCGAGGCCGGCCAGCAGCGCGTAATCGGCGCGGTAGAAGTCGCGCACCCGCGCCTCGGTCGCGGGCGCGCAGGAGATCGGGACCGGCTCGGAGCGCCGCTCGTGGAAGCCGCCCAGGGCGGGGGGCGTGCCGGTCGCCGCGTCGATCCAGCGCAACACCGGGTCGAGCCCGTCCTCGAGCCGGAACAGCCGGTGCGCGGGGTCGACGAACTCGGCCTGCGGGCGGATGTGGTTGCTGCGGATCCAGGGGTCGCGGGCGGCCTCGGCGAAGATGCGCGCGACCCAGCCGTCGAAGTCGAGGAACTCGACGCGCCGCCCGACCCGCACGCCGTAGGTCGGCCGGCCGGCGGCGCGGTTGCGCGCGGCGCGCAGCCAGCCGAGCGGGCGCAGCTTCGGGGTCAGCGGTTCGGCGCGCATGCGGAACTCGCTGACCAGCCGCGCCATCGGGTCGCGCAGGATGGCGAAGCCGTGGTCGTAGGACCCCGGCGGCACGATCTCGGCATAGGCGGCGCGGTGCAGGTGCTGGAGCGGCACGCGCGCCCAGCCGTCGCCCTGGCCGTGCAGCAGCACCGCGCCCTTGGCGCGCAGATAGGCCTCGACGCTGGTGCCGCCGGTCTTGGGGATATGGACGAAGAACAGCAGCGTCCCGCCGATCCGCGCCAGCGGCATCGCCTCAGGCCTCGAAGCCGAAGCGCGCGGCGATCTCGCGCGCCGCCGCGACGGTCCCGGGGCGCAGCGCCTCCTCGTAGCCATGCACCTTGCCCTGCCGGGCCTTGCGCGCGCCCGGATCGGTCCGCTTGTCGAGCGTTCCGGGCCGGCGCGGCCGCGCCAGCTCGCGCGCCTTCATCGCCTCGAAGCTCTTGGCCTCCACCGCCGCGGCCACCCTGGCCGTCGGCCGGCCGAGCCAGTCGAGGATCGCGGTGAAGCCGGGGACGGGGTCGGCGCGCAGCGCCTCGTAGGTCGCCACCCGGCAGTCGTCCCGGCCCGTCACATGGTCGAGCCAGCCGCGGTTGAACCGGCAGATCTTCTCGATCCCGTAGGTCGGGTGCAGCACGAAGGCATCGATGTCGCGGGGCGGCAGCGCGCCGCGCAGCCACAGCCGCGGATAGCGCTGGCGGTACTTGAAGGTCCCGGGCGCGAAGTCCTTCTTGGTCACCTGGAAGAAGAACGAGACCGCGGTGTCGATCGGATTGCGGTGGAGGAACAGCACCGGCCGGGCGCGGTAGGCCTCGGGCACGCCGTCGAACGGCAGGCCGAGCTCGCGGCCGCGGCTGCCGGCGCCGGCATGGGTGAAGGTGAGCGGCGCGCCCGATTTCCGCAGCACGGCGCGCACCCAGGTGCGGCCGGCCTTGGGAAAGGAGATGCCGATCGGCTCGGTCACGCTGGCGCCCCCGACGGATGCGCCGGCGCCCCGAAGGGCGCCGGCGATGGCTCAGGCGTCTTCCTTCAGCTCGGCGCCGGTGGCCTGGTCGACCACCTTCATCGAGAGGCGGACCTTGCCGCGGTCGTCGAAGCCCATCAGCTTGACCTTGACGTCCTGGCCTTCGGTCAGGATGTCCTTGGGGTGGCTGACGCGCTCGCCCGACAGCTGGCTGACGTGCACGAGGCCGTCGCGCTTGCCGAAGAAGTTCACGAAGGCGCCGAAGTCCATGATCTTGACGACGCGGCCGGTGTAGATCTTGCCGACCTCGGGCTCGTCGACGATGGCCGCGATGAGCTCGCGCGCCTTCTCGATCGCCTCGGCGTTGGCGCTCGCGATCTTGATGGTGCCGTCGTCGTTGATGTCGACCTTGGCGCCCGACTCCTCG
>CAYTMB010000303.1:0-3624 GCA_964438465.1 uncultured Rhodovulum sp.
CTTCCATGGTGGGGGTGCGATTCGCGCCGGCGTCAAGGCCGAGCCGCGCAAGCGCGGTCGCTGCGCGAGCCTTGACCCCGGCCCGAATCGCGGAACAGCAAGGCAAGAGGCGGCAGGCGTGAGCGATGTCGCGATCCGCGTCGAGGGACGGGCGGGGCGGATCACGCTGGCCCGGCCGCAGGCGCTCAACGCGCTGAACTACGAGATGGTCCGCGCCATCGACGCCGCGCTGGCCGCCTGGGCGGCGGAGCCCGGCGTCGCGCTGGTGCTGGTCGATGCCGAGGGCGACCGCGCCTTCTGCGCCGGGGGCGACATCCGAGAGGTCTACGAGCACGGCCGACGCGGGGACTTCGGCTTCGCCCGGCGGTTCTGGGCGAAGGAATATCGGATGAACGCACGGATTGCCCGGTACCCCAAGCCATATGTCGCCCTCGCCCAGGGCTATGTGATGGGCGGCGGCGTCGGGATCGCGCTGCACGGCAGTCATCGGGTGGTCGGCGCCAGCTCGCGCGTCGCCATGCCGGAATGCGCGATCGGGCTGATCCCGGATGTCGGCGGCAGCCACCTGCTCGCCCGGGCGCCGGGGCGGATTGGCGAGTATGCCGGGCTGACCGGGCATAGGATGGGACCCGGTGACGCGATCCAAGCCGGTTTCGCCGACATCTTCGTACCAGAGGCGGACTGGCCGGCGCTGGTCGGCCGCCTGATCGCGAGCGGCGACCCCGGCGTGATCGCTGGCTTCGCGCGGGCGGCGCCGGAAGGCTCGCTCGCGGCGGACCGGGCACGGATAGACGACGCCTTTGAGGCCTCCGACCTCGCTGTCCTTGCCGCGCGGCTCGAGGCGAGCGACTGGGGGCACGGCGTGCTGAAGGTGCTGGCGCGGCAGTCGCCGCTGTCGATGGCCACGACGCTGGGGCTGGTGCGCGCCGCGCGGCGCGAACCGGGGATCGAGGCGGCGCTGGTGCGCGAGTATCGGGCCACCTGGCGCTGCATCGAGGACGGCGACCTTCTGGAGGGCATCCGCGCGGCGGTGATCGAGAAGGGCCATGCGCCGGCCTGGCGCTACGGGATGGACGAGGTGCGTCCGGCCATGGTCGCCGAGATGCTGGCGTCGCTGGGCGCCGACGAACTCGTACTGCCGGCGCCGCCGGCCGCCTGAACGGGAGGGGAACGTGGAGATCGGCTTCATCGGACTTGGCAACATGGGCGCGCCCATGGCCCGCAACCTGGCCGCCGCCGGCCATGCCGTGACCGGCTTCGACGTCGCCGGCGTGCGCGTCGACGGCGTGACCGCCGCCGAAAGCGCCGCGGCCGCTGCCGCGGGGCGCGAGGCGCTCGTCACCATGCTGCCCGACGGCGCGATCCTGCGGCGGGTCTACGGCGAGATCGTGCCGGCGGGCGCGGCGGGCGCGGTCTTCATCGACTGCTCGACCGTCGACGTGGACAGCGCCCGCGCCGCGGCGGCGCAGGCCGAAGCGGCCGGGCTGCTCGCCGTGGACGCGCCGGTCTCGGGCGGCGTCGGCGGCGCGACGGCGGGGACCCTTACGTTCATGGCGGGCGGCTCGGACGCGGCCTTCGCCAGGGCGAAGCCGCTCTTCGAGGTGATGGGCTCGCGCGCTGTGCATTGCGGCGGCGCGGGCGCCGGCCAGGCCGCGAAGATCTGCAACAACATGCTGCTCGGCATCTCGATGATCGGGGCCTGCGAGGCCTTCGTGCTCGCCGAGCGCCTCGGCCTCGACGCCGGGGCGCTCTTCGACGTGGTCTCGACCTCCTCGGGCTCGTGCTGGTCGGTCAACGCCTACTGCCCGGTCCCCGGCGTCGGCCCGAAGTCGCCCGCGGACAACGACTACCGGCCGGGCTTCGCCGCAACGCTGATGCTCAAGGACCTGCGGCTCAGCCAGCAGGCGGCCGGGGCGGCCGGCGCGGCCACACCGCTCGGCGCCCAGGCTGCCGAGCTCTACGCCGCGTTCGTCGCCGAGGACCGAGCGGGACGCGACTTTTCGGCCATGCTGCCATGGCTCGGCGGCAAATCGCGCACCGCGTGATCGCCGGGAATAAAATCGCCACCCCGTGCGTTCTAGGAGTCGAGGGCGACGTCTGTCTTTCGAGTGTGGGGTGGAAGCGGACCTGCCGGTCCGTCCTGTGGTACCGTCGCCCTCACTCCCCACAACACCTTCTTCCCGGCCATGCTCGCGCCCGGCGCTGGAAATCCGCGCCGCGACGGGCCATGATCGTCGCGTCAGAAACGTGAACGGCAGGGGAGGAACACCATGACGCGAACCATCGCGGTTCTCGGCGCTTCCAACACGGGCAAGTCGACGCTGGTCGACCGCATGTGCGCGCTGGAGGGTCAGGCGCAGCCTGCCGCGGGGCCGGGCGAGATGCGGGTGGTCCGGTTCGGCCACCTTGGCGACACCTGGCAGGCCATCGATACGCCGGGATCGATCGAGTTCCTGCATGTGGCGCGCGACGCGCTGCTCGCCGCCGACGCCGCGGTGATCTGCGTCGCCCCCGAGCCGGCCGGCGCGGTGCTGGCGGCCCCCTATCTCCACGCCGTCGAGGCGGCGGGCACGCCCGCGCTGATCTTCATCAACCGCATCGACGAGGCCGCCGGCCGGGTCCGCGACATCGTGGCGGCGCTGCAGGACTATGCCGCGCATCCGATCCTGCTGCGCCAGATCCCCATCCGCGACGGCGACCGGGTCGTCGGCGCCGTGGACCTCGTCTCCGAGCGCGCCTGGTCCTACCAGGAGGGCGCGCCCTCGCAGCTCATCGAGATCCCTGCCGGCACGCTCGATCGCGAGCACGAGGCGCGCGACGAGATGCTGGAGCACCTCGCCGACTTCGACGACCACCTGCTGGAGCAGATCATCGAGGATCGAAGCCCTCCCAGCGCCGAGGTCTACGCCGTCTGCTCGCGGGTGCTCGCCGAGAACCGGGTGATCGAGGCGCTGATCGGCTCGGGCAGCCACGGCAACGGCATCGTGCGCATCCTCAAGGCGCTGCGCCACGAGGCCCCCGGGCCGGCGGCGCTGCGCGCGCGTCTGCAGGCGCAGAGCGGCCTTGGCGAGGCGCCCTCCGCGGTGATCTTCGCGGGCAGCTACCGCAAGCACATGGGCAAGACGCTCTGGCTGCGGGCGCTCGAGGCGCTGCCCGCCGGCCGGGCGCTCGGCGGACGCGCGCCGGGGCAGCTCAGCCCGGCGGATCCGCGCGACACCCGCCACCTAGACGGCGTGCCCGAGGGCGAGATCGTGATGGCGGTCAAGGCCGACCACCTGACCCCGGGCCGGCTCGCCACCGAGGCCGAGCTGCCCGATCCGCCGGGCTGGCTGCGCGGCCCGGAACCCAGCCTGCACCGGATCCTGGCGCCGACTTCGGAGCGGGACAACGTGAAGCTGTCCGGCGCGCTCGCCACCCTGGCCGAAGGGGACAGCGGCATGACGGCGAGCCAGGATCCCGCCACCGGCGGGGCGCTGGTCGGCGTGCAGGGGCCGCTGCACCTGCGCATCCTGCGCCAGCGGCTCAAGGACAGCTTCGGCATCGAGGTCGAGGAGGTGATGCCGACGCCGGCCTATCGCGAGACGGTCACCAAGCCGAGCGAGATCGCCTATCGCCACAAGAAGC
>CAYTMB010000304.1:0-3623 GCA_964438465.1 uncultured Rhodovulum sp.
GTATTTCAGCATCGCGATCCGGTCGATTCCCATGCCGAAGGCGAAGCCCTGCCACTGCGCCGGATCGACGCCGGCCGCGGCCAGCACCTTCGGATGCACCATGCCGGAGCCGAGGATCTCCAGCCAGTCGTCGCCCTCGCCGATCTTCAGCTGGCCGCCCTTCCACGAGCAGCGGATGTCGACCTCGGCCGAAGGCTCGGTGAAGGGGAAATGCGAGGCGCGGAACTTCAGCTCCACCCCGTCGACCTCGAAGAACGCCCGGCAGAACTCCTCCAGCACCCATTTCAGGTTCGCCATGGTGATGTCGCGGTCGATGGCGAGGCCCTCGACCTGGTGGAACATCGGGGTATGGGTCTGGTCGTAGTCGGCGCGGTAGACCCGGCCGGGCGCGATCACCCGGCAGGGCACGCCATGCGCCTGCATGTGCCGGATCTGCACCGGCGAGGTATGCGTGCGCAGGACATGCGGCGGGCGGTTGTCGCCCTCCGCGCGCGCCATGTAGAACGTGTCCATCGTCTGGCGGGCCGGGTGCTCGGGCGCGATGTTCAGCGCGTCGAAATTGTGCCAGTCGTCCTCGACCTGCGGGCCTTCGGCGACGGAGAAGCCGAGGTCGGCGAAGATCGCGGCGACCTCGTCCATCACCTGGCTGACCGGATGGATCGTGCCCTGCCGCGCCGGCCGGGCGGCGAGCGTCACGTCGAGCCATTCGTCGGCGAGCCGCGCCTCCAGCGCCGCGTCGCCCAGCGCCGCCCTGGCGGCGGCGAGCGCCGAGGCGATCTCGTCGCGCAGCGCGTTCAGCGCCGGCCCGGCGGTCTGGCGCTCGTCCGGCGACATGGCGCCGAGCCCGCGCAAGGCGAGGCTGATCTCGCCCTTCCTGCCCAGCGCCTCGATCCGCACGGCTTCGAGCGCGGCCTCGTCCGGCGCGCTCGCGATCGCGGTCAGATACCTGTCGCGCAGGCCGGTAACGCCGTCCATGTCCGCCCCCTGAGACGATGCTGGCTTCGAGCGCGGTTGCCTAGCACACGCTGGCCCGATTGCAAGTCCGCAGCCGACCGGGCCCGCGCCTCGGCCGCGCCCGGCGCCAAAGCCGCTCTTGGTCCCAACGTCCGACTGCAACATAAGCTTGCCCCGCAAGAGGACGGAGACCCAGACACCTTGGACATCGAGGCGGCATGGCTTGCCCTGGCCTTCCTGGTCATTGCGCTGGTGTATGCGGCGGTGGGGCAGGCGGGCGCCTCGGGCTATATCGCCGCGATGGCGCTGGCCGGTTTCGCGCCGCCCGCCATGAAGACCACGGCGCTCGCCCTCAACCTTCTCGTGGCGGGCATCGGCGCCGCCCTGTTCCTGAAGGCCGGTCGGCTCTCCTGGCGGAACGTCTGGCCCTTCGCCATCCTGGGCTTTCCCTTCTCGCTGCTCGGCGGCGCCATCCAGTTGCCGGAAGGACTTTATTTCCCGGTCGTCGGCGTGGTGCTGATCCTGTCGGGCCTTCAGATGGGGCGATCCGCGGTGCGCGGGCGGTCATCGTCGCCGCAGGCCCCCGTCGCGCCGCCCTTTGCCGCGGCGCTGGCGACCGGGGCCGTCATCGGTTTCGTCTCCGGAACCACCGGAACCGGGGGCGGCGTGTTCCTGGCGCCGGTCATCCTGAGCATGAACTGGGGAACCGCGCGCCAGACCGCCGCGACGACGGCGGTCTTCAACCTGATGAACTCGGGCGCCGCGCTGATCGGGGCTTTCGCGGCATGGCGCCATATCCCGACCGCCCTGCCGCTGTGGCTCGTCGCGGTCGCCGTCGGGGGAGCGGTCGGGGCCTTCCTGGGCAGCCGATACCTGTCCGACCGCTGGCTGCGGGGGATCCTCGCCTTCCTCCTGCTGGTTTCCGGCCTCAGGCTGATCTGGTGACGGCGGCCTTGTCCGCCATGCCGACAGTCGAACCGAGCCGCCGCCGCCGATTGCAAGTCCGCAGCCCGATGGTAGTGTCGGCGCAGCGGCAGCGGGCGCGCGATTGGCGCGGCCCTGAAACAACCCTGCGGGGAGAGACATGGCCGGACAGACGGACGCGGCGAAGAAGAAGCGCGGGTTTCCCGCCCCGATCACCATCCTGCTGGCGGTGCTGCTGCTGGTCTGGCTCGCGGCGTTCTTCATCCCGTCGGGGGCGTACCAGCTCGACGCCGCGGGCAGTCCGATCGCCGGCTCGTTCCAGGTCATCCCCTCGCCGCTCGACTTCTCCGACCGGGTGCGCGAGCTGCTGCTGGCGCCGGTGAACGGCTTGTACGGCATCCAGGATCCCGCCACCGGACAGGTCGGGCCGTTCAACCGCGGCGCGATGTTCGGCTCGGCGCAGGTGTTCCTGTTCATCCTCGCCATCGGCGGCTTCATGACCGTGGTCTTCGCCACCGGCGCGCTCGATCTCGGCATCCACCATCTGGCCTACCGCTTCCGCGCCAAGGGTCCGATGCTGATCGTGATCCTCAGCCTGCTGTTCGGCCTGCTCGGCTCGGTGATGGCCTGGAGCGACGAGACGCTGGGCATGTACGCGCTGATCGTGCCGCTGATGGTGGCGCTGCGCTACGACCGCATGGTGGCGGTGGCGGTGGTCAGCGTGGCGCCCTTCGTCGGACGGATCGGCTCGACGATCAATCCCTTCGTGCTCGGGATCGGCTCGGACGCGGCCGGGATCACCATCGGCGACGGCATCGCGCCGCGGCTGATCCTGTTCGTGCTCGTGATGGCGGCGATGATCCTCTACACGCTGTGGTACGCGGCGCGGGTGCGCAGGACGCCCTCGGCGTCGCTGTCGGGCATCACGCCGGAGGACGCGGCGCTGGCGGCGGCCGACGCCGCGGCGCCGAAGCCGATGACCGGCCGGGACAGGGCGATCATCGCGCTGGTGGCCTTCACCTTCGCGCTGCTGACCTTCTCGATCATCCCCTGGGGCGCGATCCTCGGCAACTACAAGGTCGATCCCTACACCCACGAGACCATCAACAGCCCGTTCTTCTGGGAGCTCGGCTGGTGGCTGCCCGAGCTCTGCGCGCTGTTCTTCGTCATGGCGATCGCGATCGGCGCCGTCGGCCGGCTCGGCGAGGCGGCCACGGCGCAGGCCTTCATCCGCGGCGTGGTCGACTTCACCGGGCCGGCCTTCCTCGTGACGGTGGCGCGCGGGATCTCGGTGGTGATGAACAACACCAAGACCATCGACACCGTGCTCAACGCGATGGAGGGGCTGGTCGCGGGGACCTCGTCGGTGGTCTTCACGCTGCTGACCTTCGTCGCCTCGCTGCCGCTGGCGTTCCTGATCGGCGGCGGGTCGGCCGGCACCGCGCTGGTGATGCCGGTGTTCGCGCCGCTCGGCGACTTCGCCGGCATCGACCGCTCGCTGGTGCTGACGATCTGGTCGGTCGCCGGCGGCTGGCTGCTGCTGATCCTGCCGACCAACGCGCTGCTGATCGCCGGCCTCGCGCTCGCGAGGGTCGGCTTCGATCAGTACCTGCGCTTCATCCTGCCGCTGATGGCGATCCTGCTCGCCATCGTCCTCGCGGTGCTGGTGGTCGCCGCGATGCTGTGATGCTGGTCCCGGCCGCTCGCCTCGGGGTCAGCCCGGGCCCGGATGCGGCTGGAGCGCG
>CAYTMB010000305.1:0-3610 GCA_964438465.1 uncultured Rhodovulum sp.
TTGCCTATGCCCGTTGCGACGGGTGCCAGAACGTCGCCGCGCGTTCGATCAGCGCCACCAGCCCGTAGAACGCCGACCCCGCGACCGCCGCCACCGCGATCTCCGCCCAGACCATGTCGAGCGCCAGCCTGCCCACTTCGGTCGAGATGCGAAAGCCCATGCCGGAGGTCGGCGAGCCGAAGAACTCCGCCACGATGGCGCCGATCAAAGCCAAGGTGGTGCAGATTTTCAAGCCGTTAAACAGAAACGGGGCCGCGGCGGGCAACTTCAGGTAGATCAGGCTCTGCCAGCCGCTCGCAGCGTAGGTGCGCATGAGGTCCGCCTGCATCGGCTCGGTGGCGGCGAGGCCCTGCACGGTGTTGACCAGCATCGGGAAGAAGCACATCAGCACCACGACGGCGGCCTTGGACTGCCAGTCGAAGCCGAACCACATCACCATGATCGGGGCCATGCCGATGATCGGCAGCGCCGCGACGAAATTGCCCACCGGCAGCAGGCCGCGGCGCAGGAACGGCGCGCGGTCCACGGCGATCCCGGTCAGAAAGGCGGCGCCGCAGCCGATGACGTAGCCGGTCAGCGCGCCCTTCACCACGGTCTGCACGAAGTCGGTCCACAGCACCGCCGTGCTCGCGGCGATGCGCGCCCCGATCGCGCTCGGGGCGGGCAGGAGCACCGGGCTGACCCCCAGCCCGCGCACCAGCAGTTCCCAGACCACCAGCAGCGTGAGACCGAACACCAGCGGCGGCGCGAGCCGCCACGGCCCGCGCAGATCGCGCCGCGCGAGCGCCGCGTTCAGCGCCCAGCCCCCGAGCCAGGCTGCGACCGCGAGCGCCAGCGCGATCACGCCGCCCGCCCCGCGGCCTTGGCGCCCGCGCGGCCGGCTGCGATAGTCCGGCCCGGACACCGCACCGAAGGACGCCCATGGCCCGCGCGCCGCTCGCCCTCACGCCGCCCGACGCGCGCCGGCTGGCGCTGCGCGCGCAGCGGCTCGACGCCGAGGCGCCGTTCGGCGCCGGGCCGGAGGCGGTCCGCGCGGCGGTCGAGCATCTGGGGTATGTGCAGATCGACACCATCCACGTCATCGAGCGCGCGCATCACCACATCCTCGCCACCCGGATCCCCGGCTATCGCCGCGCCGACCTGAAGACGGCGCAGTCGGTCGACAAGTCGGTGTTCGAATACTGGGCCCATGCGCTCGCCTACATCCCGACCCGCGACTACCGGTTCTACGTCCCCGAGATGAAGCGGGTCCGCGCGGCGCCGGACAAATGGTTCGCGCGGGTCACGCCGGCCGAGCTGCGCCGCACCATCGCGCGGATCCGCCGCGACGGGCCGCTGTCGATCCGCGACATCGACGACGACCCGCGCGTCGAGAAGGACCACCCCTGGGCGAGCACCAAGCCGGCCAAGCGCGCGCTCGAGCTCGGCTTCTTCGCCGGCCGGCTGGCGGTCGCCGAGCGCGCCGGCATGCTCAAGACCTACGACCTCGCCGAGCGGCACTTCGGCTGGCGCAGCCCGCCGCGCCCGGCGACGGAGCGCCAGATCCTCGAGCACCTGCTCGACCGCGCGCTGCGGTCCCAGGGGATCGTCAGCCTCGACAGCGCCTGCTACATGGACGCCCCGCGCAAGGCCGCGATGGCGGCGCTGATCGAGGCGCGCGTGCGCCGGCGCCGGCTGGTTCCGGTCGCGCTGGAGGGCGCGGCCAAGCCGCACTGGATCACGCCCGAGGCCGCGGCCGCCCTGCCGCTGGCGGAGCCCGCGGCGGCGCATCTGCTCTCGCCGTTCGATCCGCTGGCGATCCAGCGCCGCCGCTTCGCGCAGCTGTTCGGCCACGACCATCGCTTCGAGGCCTATGTGCCGGCCGAAAAACGCGTGCTCGGCTATTTCGCCCTGCCGACGCTCGTCGGCGAGCGCGTCGCCGCGGCGCTCGACGTCAAGGCCGACCGCGCCGGCCGCCGGCTGGATATCCGCAAATGGACCTGGCTCGACGGGCCGCGCGACGGCGACGCGGCGCGGATCGAGGCGGCGCTCGACCGCTTCGCGGCGTTCCAGTTCGGTGACTGAGCGGATCACGGCCGCGCGCCCATCGCCCGCGCGGTCAGCCGCTCGGCGAGGCCGATCAGCCCGACCAGCAGGGCGGCGAGGATCGCCGCCATCATCAGCGCCGACCAGATCTGCACGGTCTGGCCGTAGTAGCTGCCCGACAGCATCCGCGCGCCGAGGCCCGCCACCGCCCCGGTCGGCAATTCGCCGATGATCGCGCCGACGAGGCTGGCGGCCACCGCCACCTTCAGCGAGGCGAAGAGATAGGGCGTCGCCGCCGGCCAGCGCAGCTTCCAGAACACCTGGACCCGGCTCGCGTTCCAGGTCCGCATCTGGTCGAGCTGCATCCGCTCCGGGCTGCGCAAGCCCTTCACCATGCCGACGGCGACCGGAAAGAACGAAAGGTACATCGATATCAGCGCCTTGGGCAGCAATCCTGCGATCCCGACCGAATTCAGCACCACGATGATCATCGGCGCGATGGCGAGGATCGGAATGGTCTGGCTGGCGATCACCCAGGGCATCACGCTGCGGTCGGTGGTGCGGTCGTGCACGATGGCGATGGCCAGCAGGACGCCGAGCAGGGTCCCCATCGCGAACCCGAGCAGCGTCGCGGACAGCGTCACCCAGGCGTGATGGATCAGGCTGCGCCGGGAGGTCGGCGCCACCTCCACCGTGGTCTTCCACAGCTCGACCGCCACCTGGTCCGGCGCGGGCAGGCGCGGCCGCTCCTGGCTCAGCGTCGCGGCGACGAGGTCGCCGAAGCCGAGCTCGACGCCTGCGCGTCCGGCCTGGTCGTAGGCCCAGGGCGCGTTCAGGATCACCGCGCCGAGGTACCAGAGCGCGACCAGCCCGATCACCACGGTCAGGACCGGCAGGACGGCGCCGCCGCGGGTCACGCCGGCGCCTTCCAGTCGAAGCGCAGGTCCGGCAGGCCCTCGTCGTTCTCGCCGTCCGAGCCGCCGGCCTCGACGAAGCCGCGCGCGGCGTAGAACCGCCGCGCCCCGGTGTTGGCGACGAAGGTCCAGAGCGTCAGCCCCTCGGGCCGCGCGGCCTTGGCGGCCTCGATCAGCGCCGCGCCGATCCCGCGGCCGCGCGCCGCCTCGGCCACGAACAGCCCGGCGACGAAGCCCTCGCCATCGACCGCGACGAAGCCCGCGACGGCGCCGTCGACCTCGGCGACGCAGACCCGGCAGACCGCCATCACCTGCGCGCGAAAGCGCCGCTCGACCTCCTCGGCGGAATGCACCCGCGGCATCCAGGGGGTGGCGTCGACCCAGGCGTTGATGATCGCGGCGCAGGGTTCCGCATCCGCCGCGACGCCGCCGCGCAGGACGATCAGGCCGCCGGACGCGTCCATCGGCCCTCCCCCGCGCCCGACCGGGCGCCATCCGCCGCCGCCGGCCGGACCGAGGCGCCGCGTCGACGTCGCGCGCGTGACGCCGGGGCGCCCGCGGCGCGCTGCGGCGTTGCGCCCGTGACGCCGGCGCCCGGCTTCCATGCGGGCGCGCGGCTGGAGGGCCAGAACAAGGAGCGGCCAGTTGGCCGCGAGTCTTTTTTCTCCCCG
>CAYTMB010000306.1:0-3607 GCA_964438465.1 uncultured Rhodovulum sp.
GGCGGCCTCAATGGAAGTCGCGGCTCGGGAACAGGACCTTGGCCTGTTCGCGCGGATGGCGGGCGGTTGACCTGACGCCGCTTCCCGCCGGACGCCTCGTTTCGTCCGCGCGGCCGTCGCTGGTCCCGATCGTAATCGGGCGCCCCAGGGTGTTCAGCATCGCCGACAGGTCCTCGACCCGTTCCGCCACGAGATGCACCACCGGTCCGTCGCGCTCGATCCGGCCGGTGACGCGCAGGAGCCGGCCGCCGATCACCGCCTTGCGGAAGGCGCCATAGACGCGGGCCCAGACCACGATATTCGAGACGCCCGTCTCATCCTCCAGCGTGAGGAAAATCACCCCGGACGCGGTGCCGGGCCGCTGGCGGGTGATGACGAGGCCGGTGACGGTGATGCGCCCGCGCGCCTCGGCCAGCCGGGCGTGGGCGACGCTTTCCGGCAGGCGCGGGCGCAGCAGCTCCATCGGATGGGCGCGCAGGCTGAGGCGCAGGGACAGGTAGTCCTCGATCACCTGCTGTCCCAAGGTCATCTGCGGCAGCGTCACCGCGGGTTCCTCGCCGCCCTCGCCATCGGCGCCGAACAGCGGCAGGGGTTTTGGCGCCCGCAGCGCCCGCGCGGCCCAGAGCGCGTCGCGGCGGGGAAGCCCGAGGGCGGCGAAGGCGTCGGCCTCGGCCAGCCGCTCCAGCACATCGGGATGGACGCCGGCGCGGCGCCAGAGGCTTTCCACGTCGGGATAGCCGTTGGCGCGGGCGGCGACGATCCAGGCGGCGTCCTCCTCGCCGAGGCCCTTGACCTGACGAAACCCCAGCCGGATGGCCAGCCGCCGGTCGGCGCCGCGTTCCAGCGTATTGTCCCATTCGCTGTGGTTCACGCAGACGGGGCGCACCTCGACCTCGTGGTCGCGCGCATCGCGCACCAGTTGCGCGGGCGCATAGAACCCCATCGGCTGGCTGTTCAGCAGGCCGACGGTGAACACCGCCTGATGGTGGCGTTTCAGCCAGGCCGAGATATAGACCAGCCGCGCGAAACTCGCCGCATGGCTTTCGGGGAAGCCGTAGCTGCCGAAGCCCTCGATCTGCGCGAAGCAGCGCTCCGCGAAGCCGGCGTCATAGCCGCGCTCCAGCATGCCGGAGACGAAGCGGTCGCGGAACCCGCCGATGGTGCCCATGCGCTTGAAGGTGGCGAGCGAGCGGCGCAGCCGGTCGGCCTCGGCGGGGGTGAAGCCTGCGGCCACCACCGCGATCTGCATCGCCTGTTCCTGAAACAGCGGCACGCCGTAGGTGCGCGCCAGCACCTTGTTCAGCGCGGGCCCCAGATCCTCGACGGGCTCGCGCCCCCGCCTGCGGTTGATGAAGGGATGCACCATGCCGCCCTGGATCGGGCCGGGGCGCACGATGGCCACCTCGCAGACCAGATCGTAGATGTTGCGGGGCAGCATCCGGGGCAGGAAGTTCATCTGCGCCCGGCTCTCCACCTGAAACACGCCGATGGCGTCCGCGCGGCAAAGCATGTCGTAGACCGTCGCGTCATCCTGCGGAACATTGGCGAGGTCGAGCGCGAGATCCTCGTGATCCGCCAGCAGGCCGAAACACTTGCGGATCGCGGTCAGCATCCCGAGCCCCAGCACGTCGACCTTCAGCAGCCCCAGGGCGTCGATGTCGTCCTTGTCCCATTCGATGACGGTGCGCTCCTCCATCGCCGCATTCTCGATCGGGCACAGCTCGTCGAGCCGGCCCTGGGTGATGACGAAGCCGCCGACATGCTGGCTGAGATGCCGGGGAAAGCCGATGATCTCGGCGATCAGCCGCATGGTCAGCGCCAGATGCGGATCGGCCGGATCGAGGCCGGCCGCGCGGATCCGCTCCGCCTCCGGCGCCGCCGAGGACCAGCCCCAGATCTGGCCCGACAGCGCCGCCACGGCGTCCTGGCTCAGGCCCATGACCTTGCCCACCTCGCGGATCGCGGCGCGGCTGCGGAAATGGATCACCGTGGCGGTCAGGCCGGCGCGCTCGCGCCCGTAGCGCTCGTAGATGTGCTGGATGACCTCCTCGCGCCGCTCGTGCTCGAAATCCACGTCGATGTCGGGCGGCTCGCCGCGTTCCTTCGAGATGAAGCGTTCGAAGATCAGGGTGATGGATTCGGGGGGCACCTCGGTGACGCCGAGCAGGTAGCAGATCACCGAATTGGCCGCCGAGCCGCGCCCCTGGCAGAGGATCCCGCGGGCGCGGGCGAAGGCCACGATGTCGTGCACGGTCAGGAAATAGGCCGCATAGTCCATCTCGCCGATCAGGCGCAGCTCCTTGTCCACCCGCTCCAGGATCCCGGCGTCCGCGCCCCCCGGATAGCGCCAGCGCAGCCCTTCGGCGGCGAGGCGGGCGAGGCGGTCCTGCGCGGGTTCGCCGTTCAGGGATTCGTCGGGGTAGCGGTAGCGGAGCTTGTCCAGCGTGAAATGGCAGCGGGCGGCGATCTCGACCGTGCGGCGCAACGCCCCGGGATGGCGGTGGAACAGCCGCGCCATCTCCGTCCCGGACTTCAGCCGCCGCTCGCCATTGGGCAGGCGGCGCAGGCCGAGGCCGTGGATCGTGCAGCCCTCGCGCAGGCAGGTCAGCACGTCGGCGACGGCGCGGCGGGCGGCGCGGTGCATCAGGACGTCGCCCACCGCCACCATCGGCAGCCCGCTCGCCTGCGCGATCTGCGCCAGACGGTCGAGCCGCGCCTCATCCCGCCCGTCATAGCGCGGCGCGGCCCCGAGGAAGGTCTGGCCGGGAAAGGCCCGCGCGATGGGGGCGATTTCGCAGCGGATCGAGGCGTCCGCCCGCGGACCGGCCATCGCAGGGCCGGCGGTCTGGGGACCGGCGCCCGGCGGGGCAGGCGGGTCGGCGTCCGGCGGATCGGTCGCCAGCGGATCCGGGGGCAGCGCGATCAGGATCATGCCCTGGCCCCAATCCTGCAGATCGGCGCGGGTCAGGTGGCAGCCCCCCTTCTTCGCCCGCAGCTTGCCGAGCGAGAGCAGCCGCGTCAGCCGCGACCAGGCGGGCAGGTCGGCGGGCAGCGCCAGCCATTCCACCGCGCTGTCGGCCAGCACGAGGCGCGCGCCCGCGATCAGTCGCGGCAAGGCCGTCCCGGTCAGGGCGGGCGCCGCCGCCGCCTCGGCGAAATGCTGGACGGTCTGGCGGCTGGAATGGTCGCTCGCGCGTTGCGAGCGGATCTCGGGGCCGTCGGACCCGGCCCGGGCCGCCTCATCGCGCAGGCGGGCCAGTTCCCTCAGCGCGGAATAGGCCCGCACCACGCCCGCCACCGAATTGCGGTCGGTGACGGCGATGGCCGTCAGGCCCAGCTCGGCGGCCCGCGTCACCAGTTCCTCCGGATGCGAGGCGCCGGTCAGGAACGTGAAGTTCGTGGTGACGCAGAGCTCGGCATAGGCGGGGGTGGGCTGGCCGCGCCAGCCGCCGCCCATGACGATCGTTTCATCGGACGCAGTTGGCGACGGCTGTCCCGCCTCCGGCCGGCTGTCTTCGCCACTGTCGTCCTTCCCGCGGCGCTGCGGCCGGGGCGCTTCGGTTCCGTGGCCCGGAGCCGCACCGTCGGGACCGCGCCTCATGCGAAC
>CAYTMB010000307.1:0-3602 GCA_964438465.1 uncultured Rhodovulum sp.
GCACCCGGAGATTACGCCGCCCGTCAATTCCCACCACCTTCGCGACACGACCTCCTTCGACCACACGAAATTGATGCGTAGTGTACGCTGCGGAAGCGTGGCCATGGCGTACAGCGCCAGGAGGAAGGCAGAGCGGGTCGTATCGCGCGGAGATCGCGGCCAGGGGCTGATCGGCACCGCGCGCGCTCGGGATGATGTTCACCGGCGAGCCGGTGCCGGCCGAGCGGACCGCCGCCTTGGGCTTGGTCAACGAGGTCGCGCGCCCCGGAGGAGCTAGAGGAGCGCGCGCTGGCGTTCCAAGACGGGCGCTTACTGGTTGCAGCCCGCGGCCTACGCCCGACCGCGGAGGATACTTAGGCCACGCCGATGCGGTGCCATGCCTCCCTGAACTCGTCCTTATCGTAGGCCGTAGGCTGCAACCAGTAAGCGCCGTTCCTGTCATGGAAGGCCAACTCGCGCACCTCGCCGAGGCGCATGATGAAGCAGACGGGCGACTCCGTGTTGGCGTGGACGGTAAGGGCCCCTATCACGGGGCGGGGAATGGCCCTCCTTGACGACTCGGCCATGTTCGGTTTTTGTTCGCGCTATGGTTCAGCGCACCCCGCCCCAGAGCAAGTCCGACGACAGTGCCTTCCCGGTGCGGGTGTTGATCGCGGTGCCAGAGCGCGGCTTCCAGCTGAGGCTCGGCGACATGAACAACTGGCTCGACCGCGAGGTCGGACGGGGCAACTACGCGCACCACGGGAGCGGCCGCCGGTTGCCAGACGCGAGCGCGTTCTACTTTCGCACCACGGAGGCCGCGTTCCGCTTTACCGAAGCATTCCCAGACCTCGCGCTCGACGACCGCAGCCACCGGGCGCCCTTCTGACCATGTGTGGGCGCGTCCAGCGAGGGCACGAACCTCGCTTTCATCACACCCTTGCGCTTCGCGGGTTAAGCTACCCCTGCAATCAGGGTATATTAAACCTAGCGACGATGTTTTCGAGCGCGCCGATCTGCTTAGGGGTCAGCCGGCCCCGTTGCTCAATTTGCATCTGCAAACTCTCAACGAAGGAAGTATCGAACGACACGCGGTCCGACGCCCAGTCGAGCACGCGCTCGATAAGTTCTTCGGCGTCGAGCGTTTCATCGTTGTCTCGAAGGGTATCGCCGACGGTCGACGAATTGGCGGACGAAGTTCGTAAGCGGCCGCTTGTGGCCGCCTACCTTGGCTTTGCGCGATCTGCAATGAGACGTCTTTGACGACGTCGTCATGGACGTCCTGACTGCGGCGGTCTCATGCGGGGCGAGGTTCTTTCTGGTGTCGAGCGGCGCCGGCGGTGGTCGGCGGAGCAGAAGCTGCAGGTGGCGCGGGCGTCCTGGGAGCCCGGCGCTCGGGTGGCGGATGTTGCGCGGCGGTTCGATGTGACGCGGCAGCAGGTCTATGACTGGCGGGCGGCAGCGCGGCGTGGCGCCTTCGCGGGACTCGGAGCGGCGGCGTGCTTCGTCGAGGTGATCGCTGCTCCTGCGTATGGTGCGGTTCCGCCCTCGGAGGCTGTCGCTCCCTCGACGGGGGACGTCACGGCAGAGATCGCCCTGGGCGGGCGCAGCCTGCGCGTGCCGGTGTCGCTGCCGACAGCGGAGCTGATGCGGCTGATCCGCGCCGTGGAGGGGGCATGATCGCGCCCGGCGCCGGGGTGCGGGTGTATCTGGCCTGCGGCGTCACCGACATGCGCCGGGGCATCACCGGCCTGGCCGCCCATGCCCAGCAGGTTCTGAAGCAGAACCCCGCCTCGGGCGCGGTTTTCTGCTTCCGGGGACGTCGCGGCGACCGGCTGAAGCTGCTGTTCTGGGACGGCCAGGGGTTCTGCCTGTACTACAAGGTGCTGGAGAGGGGGCGGTTTCCATGGCCCTCACCGGCCGAGGGCGCAGCGCTGCGGCTGACCTCCGCGCAGCTGGCGATGCTGTGGGAAGGGATCGACTGGCGACGGCCGGCCTGGACGGCGCCGCCTGCGCGGGTTGTCTGATTATCTCTTGGAGTCAATGCGATAGGGCTGGTCCCGGGCCGCTCCGGCGGGTAGATTGCGGCATGGAGCCCAGCCTCGATGCCCTGCCCGAAGACACGGCCGCGCTGCGGGCGATCATCCTCGCCCAGCATCGGCAGATCACCGGGATCGCGGCGGCCAACCGGGCCTACGAGGCGCTGGTCCAGGCGCTCAAGATCACCATCGCCCGGCTGAAGAAGCAGCGCTTCGGCGCGAGCTCCGAGAAGGTCGAGCGCGAGATCGAGCAGCTGGAGCTCGCGCTCGAAAGCCTCGATACGGCGCGCGCCGCCGCCGACCCGGCGCCCGATCCGGAGGATGGCAACGAGGAGGCCGGAGCCGATGCCGCGGCGCCGGAGGAGCGCCGGCCGCCTCGCCGCCGCGGCAAGCCGCGCATCTCGCCCGACGCGCCGCGCGAGACGATCGTGCTGGACCCGGGCGAGCGCTGCCCCGACTGCGGCGGCGCCCTTCGGCTGGTGGGCGAGGACGTTGCCGAGATCCTCGACTTCATCGCGGCGAAGCTGAAGGTGGTGGAGATCCACCGCCCGAAGAAGTCCTGCCGGGACTGCGAGCGCATGGTGCAGACCCCGGCGCCACCGCGTCCGATCCCCCGCGGCATGGCCGGCCCGGCGCTGCTCGCGCACATCCTGGTCGCGAAGTACGACGACCACCTTCCGCTCTACCGCCAGGGCGAGATCTTCGCCCGCATGGGGGCGGACATCCCGCGCTCGACGCTCATCGACTGGTGCGGCCAGGCCGCGGCCGTGCTCCGCCCGCTGGCCGACATCATCCGCGCCGAGGTGATGGCTTCGGACAGGCTCCATGCCGACGACACCCCGATCCGGGTGCTCGATCCGAAGAAGAGGCGGATCGAGGGGCTCGAACGGGGCGTGAAGGAGGGCCGCATCTGGGTCTATGTCCGCGACGACCGGCCATGGGCGGGCGGCGATCCACCCGCCGCCGCCTACTGGTTCTCGCCCGACCGCAAGGGCGAGCACCCGCAACTCCACCTGAAGAACTTCATGGGCATCCTGCAGGCCGACGCCTACGCCGGGTTCGGGAAGCTCTACGAGCCTGGCGCCGACGGAACGGCCCGCATCCGCGAGGCTGCCTGCTGGGCCCACCTGCGCCGCGACTTCCACGACGTCTGGAAGGCCACCGGCTCCCCCATCGCCTTCGAGGCGCTGGAGCGGATCGGCAAGCTCTACGACATCGAGGCAGTCATAAACGGGGCGCCCCTCGACCGCCGCCATGCCGCGCGCCAGAAGGACAGCCGCCCGCGCGTCGCGGCCTTCCGCACATGTCTCGGCGCATAGCCGTACTTTTCGTCTGCTATCCTGCAGATCTCACTGCGCAGTTTGCGGGAAGGACCATCACCGAGAACCTCGTCGAGAAAACGCTCGACGAAGTGGAGTGCGGACAGGCGCGAGTTCACCGGCACCTGCTGCAAAAGTTCCTCTAGCGCCTTGATAGGCTTCGGCACGATGGCGCGCCCGTTCACTTTCTTGACCGCCTCGCCGACTGCCTGGGTGGCGTCGCGAAGGTGGTGGAGATTCCGGTTCGGCGTGCTCCGGGCAGGTG
>CAYTMB010000308.1:0-3598 GCA_964438465.1 uncultured Rhodovulum sp.
TGCGCGACAAGGGCGGCTTCGCGCTGAGCCAGGGCGCGCTGGCCCGGCTGCGCGCCGATTTCGATAGCGATCGGGTGTCCGAGGACGAGACCCGCGCGACGATCGCCGCCGTGCATCGCGACACCGGCCTGGTGATCTGCCCGCACACCGCCGTCGGCGCGCGGGCCGCGCAGACCCGGCGCGGCGATCCCCGCACGCCGATCGTGGTGCTCGCCACCGCCCATGCCGCGAAATTCCCCGATGCGGTCGAGGCGGCCTGCGGCCAGCGGCCGGAGCTGCCCGAGCGCATGGCGGACCTCTTCGAGCGCCGCGAGCGGGTGGTGCGGGTGCCGAACGACCTCGCCGCCATCGAGGCGCTGATCGCGCGGGAGCAGGCGGCTTGAGCGCGCTGCTGCACCGGCTGCCGAACGGGCTGCGGATCGTCGCGGAGCCAATGCCGGGCCTGCGCTCGGCTTCGGTCGGGATCTACGTCACCGCCGGCGGGCGCCACGAGCGCGCCGAGCAGAACGGCATCGCGCATTTCCTCGAGCATATGGCGTTCAAGGGCACGCCGACGCGCACCGCCCGGCGCATCGCCGAGGAGATCGAGGACGTCGGCGGCTACATCAACGCCTACACCGGCAAGGAGATGACCGCCTACTACGCCCGGGTGCTGGAGCGCGACGTCGAGCTCGGGCTCGAGATCCTCGCCGACATCGTGCTGAACCCGCTGTTCGACGCGCCGGACATCGAGATCGAGCGGCACGTGATCCTGCAGGAGATCGGCCAGAGCCTCGACACGCCCGACGACGTGATCTTCGACTGGCTGCAGGAGGTCGCCTATCCCGAACAGCCGTTCGGGCGCACCATCCTCGGCGCGCCCGAGCGGGTCGGCGGCTTTGGCGGGCCCGATCTCGCCGGCTTCGTCGCCGAGCGCTACGGGCCGGACCAGCTGATCGTCGCGGCGGCGGGCGCGGTCGATCCCGAGCGTCTGCTGCGCGCGGTCGAGCGGCTGTTCGGCGGGCTCGCCCCGCGGCCGGGCGTGGCGGCGGAACCCGCGCGATTCACCAGCGGCGAGCGGCGCGCGATCAAGCGGCTGGAGCAGGCGCATGTGGCGCTGGCCTTCGAAGGGCCCGGCGTGCGCGACGACGCGGCCTACGCGGCGCAGATCTACGCGATCACCCTCGGGGGCGGCATGTCCTCGCGGCTGTTCCAGGAACTGCGCGAGAAACGCGGCCTGTGCTACACCATCTTCGCCCAGGCCGCGGCCTATCAGGACACCGGGCTGATCACGCTCTACGCCGGCACCGGTCCCGACCAGATCCGCGAGCTCGAGGAGCTGGCGATCGACGAATTGCGCCGCGCCGCCGAGGGGCTGACCCCGGCCGAGATCGAGCGGGCGCGGGCGCAGATGACGGCGGGCCTGCTGATGGGGCTCGAGAGCCCGTCGGCGCGCGCCGAGCGGCTGGCGCGCATGGTGGCGGTCTGGGACCGGGTTCCCGAGCTCGACGAGACGCTGGCGAAGATCGCGGCGGTCACGCCCGAGGCGCTTCGGGCCTTCGGCGAGGGGCTGGTGACGCGCGCGGCGCCCGCCGTGGCGCTGCTCGGTCCGGTGCGCAGGGCGCCCTCGCTCGCAAGCCTCGCAGGTCGACTGGCGGCCTGACGTGCTCAGCTTCCGCCGCGCAGCGACACCGGCCATCGAGACCCGCCGGCTGCTGCTGCGCGCGCCGGAGATGGGCGACCACATGGCCTGGGCGCGGCTGCGCCGGCAGGGCGAGGCGTTCCTGCGCCCCTGGGAGCCGAGCTGGGCGGCCGACCATTTCAGCCGCAAGGCGTTCCGCAACCGGGTCTACTGGGCGCACCGGGCGCGCGACGAGGGCCGGGCGCTGGCGCTGTTCCTGCTGCGGCGCGAGGATGCGCATGTGCTGGGCGCGATCACGCTCGACAACATCCGGCGCGGGCCCTCGCAATCGGCGCAGGTCGGCTACTGGATCGGCGAGGCCTTCGCGCGGCGCGGCTACATGACCGAGGCGCTGGACGCGGTGGTCGGCCACGCCTTCGGCGCGCTCGACCTCAGCCGGATCGAGGCCGCCTGCCTGCCGGAGAACGTGGCCTCTCGCGGGCTGCTGGAGCGCGCGGGGTTCAGCTACGAAGGCGTCGCGGAGAGCTACCTGCAGATCGACGGGCGCTGGCGGACGCATGTGCTCTACGCGAGCCTGCGATCCGACCGTCGCGGGCGCGTCGCGGAGGCCGAATGAAGCGGCGGACGGCGGCCGGCCCGGCCCGAGGCAGACCCGGATCCGGTCGAGGGGCGTCGCTCCGGGCCTTCCCCGGATTTCATTCAGGTTTGAAATCTATCGGGCAGGACGAGGGCCCCCGCCAACAGGCGGGGAGAAAGAGCCTCGCGGCCAACTGGCCGCTCCTTGTTCTTGCCCTCCGCCCGCGCATCGCGTCGAGCCCGGGCGACGGCGCCACGCGCGCCACGATCCAGCGCGCCGCGGGCGCCCCGGCGCAACCTGCGCGCCGCCGGCGCGGCGGATCTTCGGGCCGGGGGCGGTCCGGCGGCGGGGCGCGCTCCGGGGAGGGCGGGTGACATGGCGATGCTGAATTCGGCCGATGCGGCGCTGCTCGAGCGCCTGGGCGCGGCGCTGGGGGCGGGGGCGGTGCGCCCGCCGGAGCCGCGGCATCTCGAGGAGCCGCGCGGGCGGCGGCGGGGGCGGGCGGCGGCGGTGCTGCTGCCGGCTTCGACCGCGGCGGTGGCGCAGGCCGTCGCGATCTGCGCCGCGGCGCGGGTCGGGATCGTGCCGATCTCGGGCGGCACCGGCCTCGTCGGCGGCGCCACGATGACCGAGGGGCCGCTGCCGGTGCTGCTGTCGCTGGAGCGGATGAACCGGATCCGCGAGCTCGATCTCGTCGGCGGGCTCATGGTGGCCGAGGCCGGGGTGGTGCTGGCCGAGGTCCAGGCCGCCGCGCGCGAGGCGGGGCGGCTGTTCCCGCTGTCGCTGGCCTCGGAGGGTGCGGCGCGGGTCGGCGGGCTGCTCGGGACCAACGCCGGCGGGGTGAACGTGCTGCGCTACGGCAACGCCCGCGACCTCTGCCTCGGGGTCGAGGCGGTGATGGCCGACGGCGCGGTGATGCACGGGCTGAGCCGGGTGCTGAAGGACAACCTCGGCTACGACCTGCGCCACCTGCTGATCGGCTCGGAAGGCACGCTCGGGATCGTCACGGCGGCGACGCTGCGGCTGTTCCCGGCGCCGGCCGAGACCGCCACCGCCTGGGTGGCCGCGCGCGATCCCGCCGCGGCGCTGGAGCTGCTCGCGCTGCTGCGCGCCCGGCTGGGGCAGGCGGTCTCGGCCTTCGAGCTGATGCACCGGCAGGGGCTGGAGTTCCTGCGCGAGCAGCTGCCGCAGATCGCGCTGCCGATGGCCGATCCGCCGGAGTGGACGGTGCTGACCGAGGCCGCCGAAGGGCCGGGCGCCGAGGTCGGGCCGCGGCTCGAGGCGGCGCTGGCCGAGGCGCTGGAGGCCGGGCTCGCCGCCGATGCGCTGATCGCGCAGAACGCGGCGCAGCGGCAGGCGTTCTGGGCGGTGCGCGAGGGCATCCCGGAGGCGAACCGGCG
>CAYTMB010000309.1:0-3592 GCA_964438465.1 uncultured Rhodovulum sp.
TGCCAGAGCTCGACCGCGCCGAGGTCGTAGATCTGCACCAGCGTGAAGCTCGGCGGCGCGGAGGAGATCGTCGAGCTCGGCCTGGAGGACGCCTTCGCCGCGGCGATCTGCGTCGTCGAATGGGCCGACCGCCTCGGGCCGGCGATGCCGCCGCGGGCGCTGCTGATCGACCTCGATTTCGCCGAGGCCACCGGCGAGGCCCGCCGCGCCAGCATCCGCGCCACGGGCGGCGGCTGGGGCTGGCTGGCCGGCGTGCTGGCCGAGGTCGGGGCGGCGCCGTGAGCTTCGGGCCGGACGCGCTCAGCCGCGACGCCTTTCTCGACGGCCGCCTCCACCTCTGGCAGCCGCGTCATGGTTACCGCGCCGCCACCGATCCGGTGCTGCTCGCCGCCTTCGTCCCGGCCCGTCCCGGCGAGGCCGTGCTCGAGCTCGGCTGCGGGGTCGGGACGGCGCTGCTCTGCCTCGGCCGCCGGGTGGCGGGCCTTGCGCTGCACGGGCTTGAGCTGCAGCCGGACTATGCCGACCTCGCCCGCCGCAACGCCGAGGAGAACGGCATTCCGGCCACGATCCACACCGGCGACGTGCAGGCGATGCCGGGCGCGCTGCGGCGGCTGCATTTCGACCACGTGCTGATGAATCCGCCTTATTTCATGCAGGATTCGGCCACCGGCGCCCGCGACGCCGGCCGGGACGCGGCCAACCGCGAGGCCGGGGGCGCGGGCCTCGCCGCCTGGATCGACGCGGGTCTCCGGCGGCTGCGCCCCGGTGGCCGCCTCGTGCTGGTGCAGCGCGCCGAGCGGCTGGCGGAGATCCTCGCGGGCTTCGGCGCGCGCGCGGGATCGGTCGAGATCCTGCCGCTGGCGCCGCGGCAGGGCCGGCCGGCGGGCCGGGTTCTCGTGCGGGCGCGCAAGGGCCGCCGGGCTCCGCTGGCGTTGCTGGCGCCGTTAACTCTTCATGAAGGCGATGCGCATCTTCGCGACGGCGACGACTATACTGATCCGGCGCGGCGTGTGTTGCGACACATGTCGGAACTCACGCATTCATACTTGTTGCCGGATGCACGTTCAGGTGGTAGAGAAGACTAACGATCAACTAGCACGTGTCCGGCGGATGCCGGGCGCAGGGTCAATCGGGAGCGTCTCGTGATGCAGTCCGGCGTCTGTTTCCTGATTCTCGCGATGCTGCTGACGCCGGCGGTCGATGGAGTGGCCAAGACCCTCTCGACCGACCATTCGGCGATGATGATCGCCTTCCTCCGCTACTTCTGCGCCGGGTCGATCGCGCTGGCGATCGCCAAGGGCGCCGGGCGGCGGGTCGAGGTGCCGGCGGGCGACCGTCTCGGCCAGGTCGTGCGCACGGCGCTGATCATGGGCGCGATGACCTCGCTGATCGCCGCGCTCGGCATGGTTCCGATGGCCAAGGCCGTCGGCGGCTTCCTGATCGCGCCCATCGTCTCCGGCCTGCTCGGCATCCTGGTCTGGCGCGAGCCCCCGACCGCCACCCGCCTCGCCGGCTCGGCGATCAGTTGCCTCGGCGCGGCCATCCTGATGCGCCCCGAGGCCGGCATCGAGACCGGCAGCCTGTTCGCGCTGCTCGGCGGCGCGCTGCTCGGCACATACCTGGCGGCGACCCGCGGGGCGAAGACCCAGGCCGACGCGCTCTCGACGCTGGCGGTGCAGTCGCTGCTCGGCGCGGCGCTGATCGCGCCCTTCGCGCTGGCCGGCGGGCTGCCGGCGCTCACGCCGGCGCTGGTCGTCGGCGCGCTGTCGCTGGGCGCCGTCTCGGCGATCTGCCACTTCCTGACGGTCGCCGCCTACCAGCGGGCGGACGCGACGATCCTCGCGCCCTTCCTCTACTTCAACATGATCACGGCGCTGGCCGTGGGCTTCTTCTGGTTCGGCGAGGCGCTCGGCCTGGCCAGCATCCTCGGCCTCGTGGCGATCGCGATCGGCGGCCTGGTCACCCTGATCGACCCGGAGCGCGTCCAGGTCCCGGCGGTGCGCGCGATCCTGCCCGCCCTGCGTCTTCTCGTGCTCGCGCCGGCGGCGCGCGGGTATCGGTTCGCGTGACAGCCCCCACAATCCATGGTTTACTGAAAGGGTTGCCAACGTTCGAACAGGAGGACGCGCATGAGCCTGAGCTCTCACCTGGCCGAGCTTCGCAAGAAGCACCAGGCCCTGTCGGAGATGATCGAGGTCGAGCAGAAAAACCCAGCCTCCGACGACCTTAATATCAAGCAACTCAAGCTCAGGAAGCTCCACATCAAGGAAGAGATCTACCGGCTCTCACCGGAGGGCTGATCGCAGTCCGATCACCGGATCGGGTTTCCCCCTGATTCGCGGCGCGCGCGGCACCGCCTTCTAGACCGGCCCGCGCCGCGCCAGTCCGATCAATTCCCCGACACCGGCGGCAATCAGCTCAAGCTCGGACGGCCCGCTGAGGCGGTGGTCCGCGTCCTTCACGATGGTCAGCCGCAGGTCGGCGCAGGTGGCGTGCCCGGCCAGCCGCAGCGCCACCGCCACCGGCACGGCGCTATCGGCGGTCCCCTGCAGCAGCCGCACCGGGAAGGGCAGCAGGAGCGGCGCGCGCAGCACCAGATTGCGGCGGCCGTCCTCGATCATCCGCAGCGTGATCGGATAGGGGTCGTCGGAATAGTCGGAGGGCAGCTCGACCCGGCCGTCTCGCGCGAGACAGGCCCGGGTGTCGGGGTCGAAAGCTGCCCACATGGAATCCTCGGTGAAATCCGGCGCCGCGGCGACGCCCAGGAGACCCGCGATCCGCCCGGGCATCCGGCGGGCCAGCAGGAGCGCGATCCAGCCGCCCATGCTGGAACCCACCAGAACCTGCGGCCCCTCGGTCAGCGCCCCGATCGCGTCGGCGGCGTCGCGCGCCCAGTCGCCGATGCAGCCATCCTCGAACCGCCCCGACGATGCGCCGTGGCCGGTGTAGTCGAAGCGCAGGAATGCCTGATCGCTCGCCCGCGCCCAGTCTTCCAGGAAGACCGCCTTGGTCCCGGTCATGTCCGAGCGCAGGCCGCCGAGGAAGACGATCCCCGGCCCGGCGCCCGCGGTGCGGTGATAGGCGATGCGGCGGCCGTCGGGCGTGTCGAGGCTGGCGTGCTCCATGGCCGCCGCCGTAGCAAAGCGCCGGTCCTGCGGCAACGCGCTTGAAGCGCGCGACGCCAGCGGCTACATCGCGGCGAACCTGAGACCCGGGCGTTCCGTAGGCGCCAGACCCAAAGGAGAGCGGCGATGTCCCTTTCGGCCGAGGTGGAGCGGGAGGTGGCGATCACGCTCCCCGATGGCGCGGTGCGCCGCTATCCCGCCGGGGTGACCGGCGCGGAGGTCGCGGCCGACATCTCGAAGTCGCTGGCCAAGGCGGCGCTGGCGGTCACCATCGACGGCCGGCTCGCCGACCTGTCCCGGCCGATCGACGAGGACGCGAAGCTCGCCATCGTCACCGCCAGGGACGAGGCGCCCGCGCTCGAGCTGATCCGCCACGACTGCGCGCATATCATGGCCCGCGCGGTGCAGGAAATCTGGCCCGACACCAAGGTCACCATCGGCCCGGTGATCGAGAACGGCTGGTACTA
>CAYTMB010000310.1:0-3589 GCA_964438465.1 uncultured Rhodovulum sp.
CCGGATGCGCGAGCTACGCCTTCACCCGCGACCGGATGGATTGATATGGGCTCCGACCCCCGGGGCGGCTTCTGTCGAAGGGGCCACCCGAGGCGGTCAGCTGGGGTTCGTATGAGCCCGTCGCCTGTGGATAACCTGGCCGTTAACTCTTTAAGTCCGCAATATCAAGTACTTGATATGCGTAACAACGTGATACGCCTTGGCGGCCTCATTTGGTGGGGAACAGGAAGGTGACCACGAACCGCGCGCCCCAGTCCTCGGCGCCGCCTTCGGGCGATTGCGCCCAGTACCGCACGCCGCCGCCGATTTGGAGCCGCTGGCCGCCGACCGTCACGAGCTGGAAGACGTCGGCGTTGATCGGAACCGACCACTCGCTGGCCTTCCAGTCGTAGGTCGATTCGGTGTTGAGTACGAAGCTGGTCGCCTGGCTGGTGGTGTAGTTCACGAAGGGCTGCAGGAAGGTGCTGCTGATGTCGGGGGCGTCGTCGTCGCCCGCGTAGGACCAGATGTGGTTGCCGAGAAAGCCGACGGACCAGGCCCCCTGCTGCCTGAGCGCGACGACGGTCGGACCCGCGCCCCACTTGTCGGGCCCGAGTTCGTCCTCGGTCGCGGTCGGCCACTGGAACACCGGGCCGACCCCCCAGACGATCCCGCTGGCGCCGGGCGTCTTGGGCGAGAAGAACAGGCTCTGCGTGGTGTTGCCGAGGCCGAACTGCGAGCCGGTCCCGGGCACGACGTCGTCCTGGCTGACCACGGGCACGATGGTGCGGACGATGACGTTCCAGTCGGCGTTGAGCGAGAACGGGATCACCGGCTGGATGTTGACATAGGACTGATGCCCGTCCTGCGGCCCGAACCCGTCGTTGTAGTTGTACTGGAACGGCACGCTGATCAGGCTCGCGACCGGATTGGCGAGCTGCTTGGCGATCTCGGCGTCGCCGCCCGGGTCCTGCGCCGCGGCCTGACCGACGAACAGGACGGCGGCGAGGGCCAGCGCGCGGCGGGCGAGCGGGTGGTGGCGGATCATCGTGACCTCCTTGCGTCTCGCCGCCATCATAGTCCGCGCCGCCGCCCGCGCCTCGGGCGATCGCGGCCGGGCCGGCGTTTCCCGCGCGACCGTGCCGTCGCGGTCACTGCGGCCAGCGGTCGGGACCGCACCCGCGGAAATGCTCGGCGAGAAAGTCGACGAAGGCGCGCAGCTTGGGCTGCGGAAAGCGGCCCTGCGGATACAGCGCGTAGACGCCGAGCATGTCGGCGCCCCGGTCGGGCAGCACCTCGACCAGCCGGCCGGTCTCGATGGCGTCGCCGACGATGAACGACGGCAGCAGGGCGATCCCGAGCCCGGCCACCGCCGCGGCCATCAGGCTGTCGCCGTTGTTGGCGGTCAGCCGTCCGCCGACGCGGACGTGCCGCTCCTCGCCGCCGGCGCCGCGCAGCCGCCAGAAGTTGCCGGTGGAGAGATGCGAGTAATGCAGCAGGTGGTGCGCGCCGAGATCGTCGAAGCTGCGCGGCGCGCCGCGCGCCGCGAGGTAGTCGGGCGAGGCCGCCAGCAGCCGCCGCGTCTCGGCGAGCTTGCGCGCCTTGAGCGAGCTGTCCTCGAGCACGCCGATCCGGATCGCGAGATCGAAGCCCTCGGCGACCAGCTCGACGAAGCGGTCGTCGAGCACCATGTTCACGTCGACTTCCGGATAGGCCCCGAGAAAGCGCGCCACCGCGCCCGACAGCTGCCGGATCCCGAAGCTGACCGGCGCCGAGACCCGCAGCGAGCCGGTCGGCGTCGCCTGCATCGCGGTCACCATGCTGTCGGCCTCGAGCGCGTCGCTGAGCACGATCCGCGCCCGGTCGTAATAGGCGAGCCCCAGCTCGGTCGGGCTGACCCGGCGCGTGGTGCGGTTGAGCAGCCGCACCGCCAGCCGCGCCTCCAGCGCCGCCACATGTTTCGAGACCGCGGATTTCGACAGGCCCAGCTTGCGCGCGGCGTCGGTGAAGCCGCCGTGGTCGACGACCTGAACGAACGCCTCCATTTCGGTCAGCCGGTCCATCCCGCGCCCGATTGTTTCCAACAGCGCGATATGACGCAGCCCGGGGGCCGAGCGTCAAGCTTCAGCGGATCGGGCTTCAGCGGATCGGGCAGGTCTGCAGCTGCGCCTCGTAGCGGTTCGCCCAGGCCTGCACGTCGCGCGCGACCGGCGGCAGCCAGGGCTTGGCGCGGTAGCTGCCGCGGGCGTAGCCGGCCTGCCCGTCGTGATAGGCGAGGTACTGGTTGTAGGCGTCGCGGGTCGAGACGCCGTTCACGCGCGTGTTGCGGTTCATGTACCAGCCGACGAAATCCGACGAATCGGCGAAGTTGGTGCGGTCGGCCCGCCGCCGGCCGGTGTCGCGCTGGTACCATTCCCAGGTGCCGTCGATGGCCTGCGAGTAGCCGAGCGCGGAGGAGCGCGGAACCTCGCGGCTGAAGAAGAAGCCCTTTTCGGTCTTCATCGGGCGGGCGTCCGCGACGAAGCTCGATTCGCGGCTGATGGTGGCGAGCTGGACCGAAACCGGCACGCCCCATTTGGCCTCGGTCTTTTTCATGGCGCGAAACCAGTGCGGCCGCTCGGACTGCATCCGGCAGGCGTCGAGGGTGGTGCTGGGCGGCTTGTCGCCGCCCGCGCAGGAGCTGAGCAGGACCATAGCCGCAATAAGGGCGTAGCTGCGCCGTCGCACCGGGGGGAGCCTGCCTCTGAACTGCTCGCGTGTCTTGATGCACGTCGGCAGCCAAGATGGCCGGAACGCGTAAAAAAATCAAGCCCCGGGGCTGGCGTCGCCGCTGCCGCGGGGCGGCGGTCCGCCGACGGCCGGTCAGACGAAGAAGGCGAGCGTGGCCGGGATGGCGACGACCGAGATCAGCGTGGAGACGACGACCAGCCCGGCGACCTCGTCGGGCCGGGCGCCGTATTTGGTCGCGAGCATGTAGGAGGTCACCGCGACCGGGGTCGAGACCTGCAGCACCAGCACGCCCAGCGCCAGTTTCGGCAGGCCGAACCACAGCCCGACCGCCAGCGGAACGGTGGTGCAGACAAGGAGCTTCAGCAGGCACAGCCAGACCGCCCGCCCGAGCGCGCGCGGCTTCAGCCGCGAGAACGCGACGCCGAGCGTGAGCAGCATCAGCGGGATCGCCATCTGCCCGACGAGGTCGAGCGACGCGCCGACCCAGACCGGCACGGTCCAGCCCATCGCGAGGAACAGCGAGCCGAGGATCGTGCCCCAGACCAGCGGCTCGCGGAACGCGGTGACCGGGCTGCCGCCTCCCGCGACGACCCAGACGCCGAAGGTGAAGGACAGGATCGCCATGACGGCGAAGATCACCACCGCCATGTCGAAGCCGAGCTGGCCGAAGGCGAACAGCGCGATCGGCAGGCCGAGGTTGCCGGTGTTGCCGAAGCTGATCGGCGCCCAGAACGTCGCAAGGTCGAGCCCGAGCAGCCGCAGCAGCGCCCAGACCACGCCGCCGACGGCGACATAGGCGACGAGCGCCGCCAGCACCGTGTCGCGCAGCAGCCGCGGATCGACGTCCGAGCGCATCAGCGCCATGAAGATCAGGCAGGGG
>CAYTMB010000311.1:0-3574 GCA_964438465.1 uncultured Rhodovulum sp.
CCCCGGCGCCACGGTCCAGCGCGCCGCGGGCGCTCCGGCGCAACCGGCGCGACGCCGGCGCGGCGCATGGTCCGCCCGCCGGCGGCCGTCAGGCGCCGGCGGGCGGAAGCCTCAGGCCCGCGGCCGCGCGAAGAAGATCCGCCGCCGACCGCCCTTCAGCGGCGCTTCGTCGACGATCTCGAACCGCGCGGCCAGCAGCCCGCGGAAGGCGTCCTCGTGATAGTCGTCGTACTGGTCCTCGCGGTTCGCCAGCAGCACCCTGACCATCTCGTCATCGCGCCCGACGAACTCGATCACCACCGAGGTCCCCAGATCCGCCAGCCAGCCGATGTATTCCGCGAGCGGGATGTTCGCGCCGATGACGATGTGGTGGATCAGCGCGAGGCACAGCGTCAGCTCCGGCCGGCCGCGCTCGGCCAGCCCTTTCCTCTCGCGGCCGAGCCAGCCCTGGTTCGGCGAGGCGTCCGCGAGGTTGATCACCAGCGGCAGGATCCGCCCCCCGGCCTCGGCCTTCTGGCGCTGGTGCAGCGTCTCGATCGCCTGCGGGTCGCCGTCCATCGACACCACCGCGTCGCTGTGCTCCGCAAGGATGCGGGAATAGGCGCCGGTGTTGCAGCCGAGGTCCCAGCCGAGCCGCCAGCGCCGCGTCGCGGCGGCGGCGCGCACGAAGGCCGCCTTCCGCTCCGCCTCGGCCTCGTCGTAGGAATGCGTGCCCTCGTAATGCGACCAGGCGGTCTTCTCGCGCGGCGGCGCCAGCTTCCCGACCAGCGCCGTGAGCTTGGCGACGTTGTTCACGATCAGCGCCTTGTCGAAGCCGGCGCGCGCCAGCGTCCCGCGCATGTCGGTCGCGCCGCCGGAATAGCGGCGCTGCAGCGCGCTCTGCGCCGCGACATGCATCAGCACGCCCGGCCGCGCCAGATCGCGCCAGGACATCAGCCGCGCCATCTCCGCGGCGGGGATGCCGTCGATCCGCCCGCGCAGCCAGGGCCGGAAGTCGGCGCCCCGGTAGGCCTGCAGCATCAGCGGATAGAGGAACAGCTCGCAGAACTGCCGGTAGCCGACCCAGGGCGCGCCCCTGGCCAGCGGCTCGAACGAGGGAATGTCGATGAACACCGGCCGGGCGCCGCGCCACTGCACGTTGTAGGGGCTGGCGTCCTTCAGGATCATGTCCTCGGCCAGCGCGTCGCGCATCAGCCCCAGATGCAGCAGCGCCGCATCCTTCAGCATGCCGAAGGTCCATTCGTAGGGGTAGCTCACGAAGGGGATGCGGTCGTGCTCGATCGCCGCCAGGCCGTCGACCGGCTCGGCGTCGCGCGTGGCGACGATCTCGCCCGCCGCGGCGCGCGTCGCGTAAAAGCCGGTCGCCTGCAGCCGGCGCCAGTTGGCCAGCGCGGCCGGGCTCAGCGTCCGGAACACCCGCTCGCCGCGATAGAACACGCCGCCGTTGCGGTCGCGGAACGAGCCGGGCTCCCGCGCGACCGGCGCCGGCGCAGCGGCGGCCTCAGCAACGCGAGCGCCCGTCAGCGCCGCGCCGGAGACCTCGTTCAACCGTCGGCCCGCGGCGACGCGCCGGACCTTGCGCCCGGGCCGGCCTCGCCCTCGGCGGGCTCCGCGTCGGCGTCGCGCGGCCGCGCGCCGATCGCGGTCAGGAAGCGGTGCCAGTACAGCTTGCCCGCCAGCGCCAGCCCCGCCGCGCCGCCGAGCAGGACCTGCAGGATCATGCTCCCGGTGCCGGGATCGAGATAGGCCAGCGCCGGCGCCGCCGAGGCGCCGTAGACGATCGCCGCACCGGTGACCGGGACGACGAATGACAGCGTGTTGAAGCGCATATTCCCTCCTTCGACGGCGGCGCGCAAAGGGCGCGCGAGCCGTCCCTGTGTCACAAAACCTACACCGAAACATCACATTGACCAGCGCATGCGGCGACCTCGGGTGGTCACGACGCCGCGCGCGTGCCATGTTCCCGGCGCGGATATCGAATACCCACCCGGAATCAGGAGCTTGGCCGATGGGCGCCGAAGACGCGACGAACCGGCGGCTGGGCGGAACCCCGCCGATCCGGCCCGGCCGGCCGCGCGCGACGCTTCCCGTGGCGGCGCTGCTGTTCCCGGCGGCCTCGGTGCTCGGCTACATGTCGCGCAACCTCGCCGAAACCGCGCCGCCCGACGCGCTGCCGGCGCTGGCGCTCGCCACCGCGGGCGCCGGCGCGGTCTGGCTGGCGGTGGTGGCGCTCCGCCGCCGCGCCGACGCCTTCGCCGCCGCCGTCGCCGCGCTGTGGGTCGTGGTCGGCGTCTACTATCTCGGCCTGTTCGGCGCGATCAACAGCCGGATCGGCGGCGACTACACGCTGGTCGCGACCCTGCCGCTCGCGCTCGGCGCGCTGGCCGCCGCGACCTTCGCGCTCCACCGGCTGCGCGGGCTCGCCGGCCCGCTCCATGTCGTGCTCGGGGTGACCGCGGCGGTGATGGTGGCGACGCCGCTGGTCAAGATCGCCGCATTCGAGTGGCGCCACGGCGCCGCGCGCGCGGTCTACGATCCCGACCGCGCCGCCGCCGAACTCGCGCGTCTCGCCGGTCCCGCCGCGGCGCTGGGCGGCGGCGCCGGCCGGCCGCCCGACATCTACCACATCCTGTTCGACCGCTACGGATCGGCCGGGACGCTGGCCGATCCCTACGGCGTCGCCGCCGCCGGCGGCGACCTGCTGGCGGCGCGCGGCTTCTACGTCGCGGCGGACAGCCATTCCAACTATCTCAAGACCGGCCAGTCGCTGGCCTCGACCTTCCATCTCGACTACCTCGACCTGCTCGCGGACGACCCCCGGGTCATCGGCGCCAACTGGCGCCCGGTCTTCGCCATGCTCGACGACCACCGCGCGGCGCGGTTCCTGCGCGACCGCGGCTACGAGATCGTGCAGTTCGGCTCGTGGTGGAAGGGCACGCATCGCGCCGCCGGCGCCGAGGTGAACCGCCCGCACGGCTTCAGCGAATTCACCATGTACTACCTGCGCCAGACCGTGCTGCGCACCGCGATCGCGCTGGCCCCGGGCAGCGGCTTCGCCCGGCGGCTCGACTGGGACAACGGCCAGTGCCAGCGCGTGGCGCGCCAGGTCGAGGAGATCAAGGCGACCGGCGGGGGCGACAGGCCGGTCTACGTCTTCGCGCATTTCCTGCTGCCGCACGACCCGTTCGTGTTCGGCCCGGACGGCCGCTGCCTGTCGCTCGACCAGGCCAACAAGCGCGGCGGCGTGCAGGGCTACATCGACCAGGTCGCCTACGCCGACCGCATCATCGCGGATCTGGTCGGCGCGCTGCAGGACCGCCCGACGCCGCCGGTGATCCTGATCCAGGCCGACGAGGGCCCGTATCCCGCGCGCGACTACGGCGTTCCCTGGCAGGACGCCTCGGCCAAGGATCTGGCGATCAAGACCGGCATCCTCAGCGCCTACTACTTCCCCGACGGGGATTATGCGGCGCTGTATCCCGACATCTCGCCGGTCAACAGCTACCGGGTGCTGTTCGACAAGTATTTCGGCGCCGATCTTCCGATCCTGCCCGACCGCATCCTGGTCTTCCCC
>CAYTMB010000312.1:0-3572 GCA_964438465.1 uncultured Rhodovulum sp.
GCCAAGGACATCTCGACCTGGGCGGTGTAGCCGACCACGGTCGGCTTGCCGGTGGTGCCGGAGGAGCCGTGGATGCGGCTGAGCTGCTGGCGCGGCACGGCGAACATGCCGAACGGATAGGTGTCGCGCAGGTCCTGCTTCACGGTGAAGGGAAACTTGGCGAGGTCGGCGAGGCTCCTGAGGTCGTCCGGGTGCACGCCGTGGTCGTCGAAGCGCTTCCGATAGAACGGCGAGTTCTCGTAGGCGTGGCGCACGGACCACTTCATCCGCTCGAGCTGCAGCCCGGCGATCTCGTCGCGCGAGGCATTCTCGATGGCGTGGAGGCCCTCGCGGGACATGGTGGCGGTCATTCTTTTCCTTCCTCCCAGATGCGTTGCTGGAGCGTCGATGCCGCCGGATCACTCCGGCAGATGGGTTCCCTTCACGGTGCGCGAATGGCCGCGGAACTCCGCGATCCGTTCGCCGCGGTCGTTCGTCACTTGCACGTCGTAGATGCCGTCGCGCTTGCCCCGGTGCAGCTCGCGGGCGGTGGCGGTCAGCCGGTCGCCGCGGCGGCCGGGGGCCATGTAGGTGATCGCCGCCTGATGCCCGACGGTGCGCTGGTTGTAGCCGTTGCAGGCGAAGGCGAAGGCGCTGTCGGCGAGCGCGAAGACGAAGCCGCCATGCGCGACCCCGTGGCCGTTCAGCATGAAGTCGGTGATCGTCATGCTCAGCGTCGCCTCGCCGGGCGCGACATGCTCGATCGTCATGCCGAGCCGCTGCGAGGTGCTGTCGTTGTCCCACATCGCCTTGGCGCAGGCCTCGGCGAGATCTTGCGGGGAAAGGGCCAGGTTCATCGTCCCGAAAACTCCGGTTTGCGCTTCTCCAGGAAGGCGGTGACGCCCTCGGCGTAGTCGGCGGTCCGCCCGGCCTCGCGCTGCAGGTCGCGCTCGAGGTCGAGCTGGGCGTCGAGGCCGTTTCCGGCCGCCGCCTGGATCGCCCGCTTGGTCAGGCCCAGCCCGCGGGTCGGGCCGGCGGCGAGGCGGCGGGCCATCGCGCTCGCCTCGGTCATCAGCGCGTCGTCGTCGACGGCCTTCCAGATCAGCCCCCAGGCCGCGGCGGTCTCGGCGTCGAGCGGCTCGGCCAGCAGCGCCAGCGCCTTGGCGCGCGGCTCGCCGAGGGCGCGCGCCAGCGCCCAGCTGCCGCCGGCGTCGGGCACGAGGCCGATCTTCGCGAAGGCCTGGATGAAGCGCGCCGAGCGCGCGGCCAGCACGATGTCGCAGGCGAAGGCGATGTTGGCCCCGGCCCCGGCCGCCACCCCGTTCACCGCGCAGAGGATCGGCTTTTCGAGCGACCGCATCAGCCGCAGCGTCGGGTTGTACCATGTGTCCAGCGTCGCGCCGAGGTCAGGCGCGGGGCCGCCCTTGCGCGGATCGCGGTCGCCGAGATCCTGGCCCGCGCTGAAGCCGCGCCCGGCGCCGGTCAGCAGCACCGCGCGCACCGAGTCGTCCGCGCCGGCGCGCTCGAAGGCCGCGCGCAGGGCCGCGTGCATCTCGGGATTGAAGGAATTGAGCTTGTCCGGGCGGTTCAGCGTGACCGTCAGCACGCCGGCCTCGCCTGTGACGAGCACTGTCTCTGACCCGGTCATCGCAACCTCCCCCTGCGGCGCGCGTCGATCAGCGCCGTTGAAAAAAGATGTTGCATAAACCGACCGGTCAGTCAATTATAAACGCAACGACGGGGAGAAAACGACGATGGGATCGCTATTCGGCCAGCATCGCGGGCTTCTGGATGCGGCGCTCGCCGCGCTGGAGACGCGCGGATTCTGGACGCCTTTCCCGGAAGTTCCGAGCGGCAGGATCTATGGCGAAACCGCCCGCGCCGACGGCCTCGCCGCCTTCGAGGCCCGGCTTGGCCGGCCCTTCGCCCTCCCCGGTCATCCCGAATCAGGCCGCGTCGGCGCCGAGGTCTCGCCCTGGGGGCCGGATCTCGGGGTCAGCTACCCCGCCGCCGACGCCGATGCGCTCGTCGCCGCCGCCGAATCGGCCGGCGCCGTCTGGGGCGCGGCCTCGCCGGAGACCCGCGTCGGCGTCTGTCTCGAAGCGCTGGTCCGGCTGAACCGCGCCAGCTTCGAGATGGCCAATGCGGTGATGCACACCACCGGCCAGGCCTTCCCGATGGCGTTCCAGGCCGGCGGCCCGCACGCGCAGGACCGGGGCCTCGAAGCCGTGGCGATGGCCTGGGCCGAGATGACCCGCACCCCGGAGACCGCGATCTGGGAGAAACCGCAGGGCAAGGCCGCGCCGATCGTGCTGGAGAAGCACTGGCGCGTGGCGCCGCGCGGCGTGGCGCTGGCGATCGGCTGCCAGACCTTTCCGACCTGGAACAGCTACCCCGGCCTGTTCGCCAGCCTCGCCACCGGCAACACCGTCATCGTGAAGCCGCATCCGGGCGCGATCCTGCCGCTGGCGCTGACCGTCGCGGCGCTGCGCGAGGTGCTGGTCGCGCAGGGCCTGCCGGCGGACGCCGTGCTGCTGGCCGCCGACGCGGCGGGGGCCGAGATCACGGCCGATCTGGTGCGCCATCCCGCCGTCAAGATCATCGACTACACCGGCTCGAGCGCCTTCGGGACCTGGGTGCGCGCCAACGCCGGCGCGGCGCAGGTCTACACCGAGGAGGCGGGGGTCAACTCGATCGTCGTCGCGGCGACCGACGACTTCGCCGGGATGTGCGAGAACATCGCGTTTTCGCTGGCGCTCTACAGCGGGCAGATGTGCACGGCGCCGCAGGACATCTTCGTGCCGCGCGGCGGGATCGAGACCGATCAGGGCGCGAAATCCTTCGACGAGGTCGCCGCGGGCGTCGTCCGGGCGGTCGATGCGCTGCTCGCCGACCCGGCGCGCGCCTCGGGCGTCTGCGGCGCCATCGCGAACCCCGCGACGCTGGCGCGGATCGACGCGGCCCGCGGTCTCGGCCGGATCCTGCGCGACAGCGCGCCGCTGGCCGAAGGCCGCAGCGCCACGCCGCTGATCCTCGCGGTCGACGCGGCGGGCGCCGCCGCCTACGGCGAGGAGCGGTTCGGCCCGATCTCCTTTATCGTCGCGGTCGCGGACGCGGAGGAGGGGATCGCCCGCGCCGCCGATCTCGCCCGGACCCGGGGCGCGATCACCGCGGCGTTCTACGACACCGACCGCGCCCGGATCCTGCGCGCGGCCGACGCCTTCGCGCGGGCCGGCGTCAACCTGTCGGTCAACCTGACCGGCGCGATCTACGTCAACCAGAGCGCCGCCTTCAGCGACTACCACGTCACCGGCGCCAACCCCGCCGGCAACGCCAGCCTGACCGACGCCGCCTTCGTCGCCAACCGCTTCCGGCGCACGATGTGGCGCGAGCCCAGAGCCGCCTGAACCACGCCACGACAACGACCAAACGGGAGGAAAAAACCATGAAAACCCTGTCCACCACCGCCCTCGCGACGCTGGCCGCCCTCGGCCTCGCCGCCGCCGCCGGCGCCGAGATCCGCATCGGCGCGACGCTGTCCGAGACCGGCCCCGCCGCCTTCCTCGGCGACCCCGAGGCCAAGACCCTGAAGA
>CAYTMB010000313.1:0-3568 GCA_964438465.1 uncultured Rhodovulum sp.
CGGCGGCGCGCAGGCGGCGAGCGCGAGCGCCGCCGCGACGGCCGGAGCGGTCAGGGATAGCTGCGCGCGCATGGGCCTCCGGGCGCCGGGCCGCGCGATCCGCGCGGCGCAGCCCATGGGGTAGCCGCTGGCCCGCGCCGCGTCCAGCCCGGCGGTCAGCGCCGGGCGCCTCCGGCCGGGCGCCAGCCCGCCGCCAGCGCCTCGGCCTCGTCGCAGAACCAGCGTTCGCCCTTGTCGGCGCGGATCGCGGTGCGGGCGTAGGCGGGAGACCAGGGGGTGTGGTAGATGCGGATCCCCTCGCGGTTGATGTTGCCCTTGATCGGGCATCCGGCGGGGGCCTCGTCCGAGGCGGCGGTCCAGGCGGCGGCGCGAAACGCCCAGGGCGCGGCGGTGTCGGCCTGCCAGACGCCGAGGCCGAGCTTGCGCGCCTCGGCCTCGCGCGGGGCGTAGTCGGCGCTGTAGCGGACGAAGGCCCAGGCCAGCCCTTCCGCCACCAGCGCGTCGCCGAGGTCGACGCCGCCCGCCTCGCAGGTCGCGATCGGGCGATCGTAGTCGTCGATCTCGGCGCTGCGGCAGACGACGTCGCGCCCCGCGACCAGCGCCGCGAGGCGGTCGGCGGCGGCCGCGCCGCAGTCCCAGGCCCCGCCGTCCGCCGTCGCGCAGCGCTGCCGGCGCTCGGGCGCGTCGACGCCGTGCAGCCGGATGTTGAACGGGCCCATCGCCAGCGTGTCGCCGTCGATGGCCCGGGCCGGACCGGTGATCGCGACCGCATCCTGCGCCGCGGCGCCGCCGCAGACCCCGACGGCCAGCGCCGCAAGCAACATCCGCATCCGCCCCTCCCTCGTTCCCCGGGGCCGAGCATACCGGTCATGGTGAAGCGGTTAAACGGTTAACCGGCCGGGAGGGCGCGGATCAGTTCCCGCCCGCGACCGGGCGCCAGCCGGCGGCCAGCGCCTCGGCCTCGTCGCAGAACCAGCGCTGGCCGCGGGTCGGGGCCATGCGGACGCGGGCGTACCAGGGCGAGGCCGGGGTGTGGTAGATGCGCTCGCCGCTGGCGTTGACGTTGCCCTTGATCGCGCAGCCCGCAGGCGCCTCGGCCGGGATCTCCTCCGCCGCCGGCGCGGCCGCGGCCCGGCCCGACGCGGCGCGGAAGCCGTCGCTGCGCCGCCAGTCCCAGGCCGCCTGCGACGGGCCCTGCCAGACGCCGCGCCCGGCCGCGCGGGCTTCGGCCTCGACCCCCGCGTAGTCGCTGCTGTAGCGCACATAGGCCCAGGCGAGGCCCTCGGCGACCAGCGTTCCGGCGAGGTCGCGCCCGCCCGCGACGCAGCGCGCGACGATGCGGCCGTAGGCGTCGCGGTCGAGCGCCTCGCAGCTCAGGTCGCCGGCGCCGGCCAGCTCGGCCAGCCGCGCCGCCGCCGCCGCGCCGCAGGGCCAGTCGCCGCCGTCGGCGCCGCCGCAGCTCTGCGCGGATTCCGGCGCATCGGCGCCGTGCAGCCGCAGCGTCAGCCCGCCGATCGCCAGCGTGTCGCCGTCGACGATCCGGGCCGCGCCGACGATCTCGGCCCGCGCAGCCCCGGCGAGGGCGGCGACCAGCGCCAGACTGGACAGGAAGGCTCGCACGCGACCAGGGCTCCCGCTCCGCTTCGGCGGGCATCTGAGCGGTCAAGTGCGAAAACAGGGTTAACCGCCGGGGCGCGGCCTCCGGCGGCCGGGCGGAAACGCAAACGGGGCGGGCCTGCGCCCGCCCCGTCCGGAGAGATCGGCCCGCGATCAGCAGGAATAGTACATCTGGTACTCGACCGGGTGCGGGGTATGCTCGAAGGTGTAGACCTCCTGCCATTTCAGCGCCATGTAGCCGTCGATCTGGTCCTTGGTGAACACGTCGCCGGCCAGCAGGAAGGCGTGGTCGGCGGCCAGGCTCTCCAGCGCCTCGCGCAAGCTGCCGCAGACGGTCGGGATCGCGGCCAGCTCCTCGGGGGGCAGGTCGTAGAGATCCTTGTCCGAGGCCTCGCCCGGGTCGATCTTGTTCCTGATCCCGTCGATGCCGGCCATCAGCAGCGCGGCGAAGGCGAGATACGGGTTGGCCGACGGATCGGGGAAGCGGGCCTCGACGCGCTTGCCCTTGGGGCTCTCGGACCACGGGATGCGGACGCAGCCGGAGCGGTTGCGGGCCGAGTAGGCCCGCAGCACCGGCGCCTCGAAGCCCGGGATCAGCCGCTTGTAGCTGTTGGTGGCCGGGTTGGTGAAGGCGTTCAGGGTCTTGGCGTGCTTGAGGATGCCGCCGATGAACCACAGCGCCTCCGAGGACAGGTCGGCGTATTTGTCGCCGGCGAACAGCGGCTTCTTGTCCTTCCAGATCGACATGTTGACATGCATGCCCGAGCCGTTGTCGCCGTAGTAGGGCTTGGGCATGAAGGTCGCGGTCTTGCCGTAGGCGGCGGCGACGTTGTGGATGATGTACTTGTACTTCAGGATGTTGTCGGCCTGCTCGGTCAGGCCGCCGAACACCATCCCCAGCTCGTGCTGGGTCGAGGCGACCTCGTGGTGGTGCTTGTCGACCTTGATGCCCATGCGCTTCATGGTCGAGAGCATCTCCGAGCGGATGTCCTGGGCGCTGTCGGTCGGGTTGACCGGGAAATAGCCGCCCTTGACCCCGGGCCGGTGGCCGGAGTTGCCCATCTCGTATTCGGTGTCGGTGTTCCAGGCGGCGTCGACCGCGTCGATGTGGAAGCTGACCTTGTTCGGCGCCACCGAATAGCGCACGTCGTCGAACAGGAAGAACTCGGCCTCGGGGCCGAAATAGGCGGTGTCGCCGACGCCGGAGGACTTCAGATAGGCCTCGGCCTTCTGCGCGGTGCCGCGCGGGTCGCGCGAATACGGCTCGTTGGTGTCGGGCTCCAGCACGGTGCAGTGGATGCACAGCGTCTTCTCGGCGTAGAACGGATCGACGTAGACCGAGCTCGGGTCCGGCATCAGCTTCATGTCGGACTGTTCGATCGACTTCCAGCCGGCGATGGACGAGCCATCGAACATGAAGCCTTCGTCGAAGAAGTCATCGTCGATCAGGTCGGAAACGACGCTGACATGGTGCAGGCGCCCGCGGGGATCGCAGAAACGGACATCCACATAGACGATGTCCTCTTCCTTGATCATCTTGAGGACGGATTTCTTGTCGGCCATCTTGTTTCCTTGATTCTGGCTGAACTGATGACAAAACCGGCGGCAGGCCTACAGGGCGTCGTTGCCTTCTTCGCCGGTGCGGATCCGGATGGCCTGTTCGACCGGCATGATGAAGATCTTGCCGTCGCCGATCTTGCCGGTCTTGGCCGCGTTGATGATCGCCTCGACGGCGGCGTCGACCTGCTCGTCGGCGAGCACGACCTCGATCTTCACCTTGGGCAGGAAGTCCACGACGTATTCCGCGCCGCGGTAGAGTTCGGTGTGGCCTTTCTGCCGGCCGAAGCCCTTGGCCTCGGTGACGCTCAGGCCCTGGATGCCGATCTCCTGGAGCGCTTCCTTGACCTCGTCGAGCTTGAACGGCTTGATGATGGCCTCGATCTTCTTCATG
>CAYTMB010000314.1:0-3565 GCA_964438465.1 uncultured Rhodovulum sp.
TGGAGACCGTCCTCATCTCCTGGTTCGAGGGCGGCGAGGTGTTCCGCTCCGGCCTGACCTGGCGCCGCGGCGCCGGGCGGATCTTCTACTTCCGCCCCGGCCACGAGACCTATCCGACCTACCACGACGCCACCGTCCAGGCCGTGCTGCGCAACGCCGTCCGCTGGGCCCACAACCCGCAGCCCCCCTGGCTCGACGTCGCCGCCGCCCCCAACGTCCCCGCCGACCAGGCCCCCGAGCCGCTCGTCGCCAGGGGCGCCTCGCTCCACGCGGCCGGACCGGACCGCACCTAGCCCGCCGGCAAGGCGCGCCGGCGGACAAGTCCTGGGGGAAGGCGGCCCCGACCTGATCGGGCGCGCTCAGTCGCGGCCGCCTGTCGGGCAGGGCCCGCGTCAACGGGCGCGGGGACTTGACGGCGCCTGCGGGCGGCCGGCTATCGTCGCGCCGAGGAACGGCGCGAGGCGGCGATGATCGAGTTCATCCTGGGCAACTTCACCCTGACCTTCTTCGTGATCGGCCTGGTCGCCGCCGGACTCGCCCTGCTGCGCGCGCCGCGCCCCCGGACCCGCGCGATGGCGCTCGAGGCGGCGCTGGCCTGGTTCCTGTTCTTCTCGATCGGGGTGTCGTTCACCTACAACTTCGTGTTCCACGTGTTCTTCGGCGAGCTCGCGGCGTCCTACATCGGCTGGGCCGACAGCCCGTTCCAGGCCGAGGTCGGCTACGCCAGCCTCGGCTTCGCCGCGGTGGGCTTCCTCGCCTTCCGCAGCGGCTGGACGGTGCGGCTCGCCGCGATCCTCGGCCCGGCGCTGTTTCTCTGGGGCGCGGCGATCGGGCATGCGCTGGACATGGTCCGCGCCCACAACTTCGCCCCGGGCAACGCCGGGGTGATCTTCTGGACCGACATCCTGCTCCCGGTCTTCGGCTTCGCCCTGCTCGCCGCCACCCGGCCGAGCGCCCGCGCCTGACCGTCCGCGCGCCGGTCAACCGATCAGCCACAGCCCGAGATAGAGCGCGGCCATGCCGCCGAAGATCGCGCCGAGCACGTTGCGGGTCAGGGCGCCGATGGCGAGGGCGACGGCGGCGGCGGCCAGCCGGGCCGGGTCGGGCGTCCCGCCGGTGGCGGCGGGCCAGACCGTCAGCGGCGCGACAAGGCCGGGCAGCACCGCGACGGGCACGTAGCGCAGCAGCCGCAGCGCCCATTCCGGCAGCGCGCGGTCGCCGATCAGCCCGAGGAACGAAAAGCGGATCAGGAAGGTCCCGAGCCCGAGGCCGAAGATCACGATCCAGATCTCGCTCATGCCGGCCGCCGCGCCAGCAGGAGCTCGGTTCCCGCCCCCGCGAACATCGCGAGCGTCGCCGCGATCAGCAGCCCGAGGCTGTAGGGCAGGCCCGCGAGCGCCAGCGCCACCAGCACCGAGACCAAGGCCGCCGCGAGATGCGGCAGGCTGCGCAGCGCCGGCGCGAACAGCGCGATGAAGGTGATCGGCACGGCGAAGTCGAGCGCGAGCCCGGGCGGGATGGCGTCGCCGGCATAGGCCCCGATCACGCTGCAGGCGTACCAGATCGGGCAGGTGCTGGCGGCGACGCCGAAGAAGAACGCGGTCTTTTCCGCGGCGGTCATGCCCGGCGACAGCGCGTAGCGGTTCATCGACGTGCCGTAGGTCTGGTCGACCAGCAGATAGGCGATCAGCGCGCGCTTCCACAGCGGGGCCGGGCCGACATGGGTCGCGATGCTGGCCGAATACATCGCGTGGCGCAGATTCACCGCCAGCGCCGTCAGGATGACGATCAGCGTCGGCGCGTTTTCCTGCATCAGTTGCAGCGCGGTGAACTGCGACGCCCCGCCGATCACCATCACGCTCATCGCGAGGATTTCGAGCACGTTCCAGCCGGCCTCGCGGGCGACGACGCCGAACAGCAGGCCGAACGGTCCGATGACCAGAAGGAACGGCGCGCCGTCGCGGATCCCCTTGAAAAACGCCCGGCGGAGCGCGTCACGCGGCATGGCGGTGGCCCCTGTTCCTGCCTTCGCGCCTCGTCTATCGTGCCGGCGCCATGCCCCGCAACCCCGCGCCGTCCGCCCATCTGATCGCCCCGGACCCGGCCGCGCCGCGGCTGGCGCGCGCGGTTTCGGGCGTCGATCGGGACGGCCGCGGGACCGACATGCGAGGGGTCGAGGAGCGGCCGCCGACGAGCTGTCTCAACCCATCGGCCATGCCCGAGGAGGCGCCGCGCCACCGCCGCAAGTCGGTGGAGAACCGGGCGTGACCGAGGTTCTCGCGGGCGTGATCCTTGCGGGCGGGCTGTCGCGACGCATGGGCGGCGGCGACAAGGGCCTGCTCGCGCTGGGCGGGCGGCCGATCCTCGCGCGGGTGATCGAGCGGCTGGGGCCGCAGGTCGGCCGGGTCGTGCTGAACGCCAACGGCGATCCGGCTCGGTTCGCGGAATTCGGGCTGCCGGTGGTGGCCGACAGCGTCGAGGGCTACGCCGGGCCGCTGGCCGGGGTGCTGGCCGGGATGGACTGGGCGGCGGGCGAGGGGATCGGCGCCATCGTCACCGCCGCCGCCGACACGCCGTTTTTCCCCGAGGATCTGGTCGCCGGGCTGATCGCGGCGCGCGACCGCGAGGGAACGCCGCTCGCCGTCGCGATGACCGAGGACGCCGAGCGCGGGCATTCGCCGCATCCGACCTTCGGTTTGTGGCCGGTCGCGCTGCGCGAGGATCTGCGCGCGGCGCTGGCGGGCGGGCTGCGCAAGGTGGTGGACTGGACGCGGCCGCATGGCGTGGCGGGGGCGACGTTCCGGGGGCTGCAGGAGCCGTTCTTCAACGTGAACACGCCGGCGGACCTCGTTCGCGCCGAGGCGATGCTGGCGGAGCGGGCGCGGTGAAGATCTACGGCGTGACCGGCTGGAAGAACTCCGGCAAGACCACGCTGATGGAGCGGCTGGTGGCCGAGGTCGCCGGGCGCGGGCTGAGCGTCTCGACGCTCAAGCACGCGCATCACGCCTTCGACATCGACCAGCCGGGCAAGGACAGCCATCGTCACCGGCTGGCGGGCGCGCGGCAGGTGCTGGTGGCCTCGGGCGCGCGCTGGGCGCTGATGACCGAGTTGCGCGGCGAGCCGGAGCCGCCGCTCGAGGCGCTGCTGGCGCAGCTCGCGCCGGTCGATCTGGTGCTGATCGAGGGCTACAAGCGCGACCGTCATCCCAAGATCGAGGTCCGCCGCGCCGCCACCGCGCAGGACCTGATCGCCGCGGGCGACGCGACGATCGAGGCGATCGCCTCGGACTCGCCGCTGGCCGGGGTGGACGTCCCGGTGTTCGACCTCGACGACGTGGCGGGCGTGGCCGGGTTCATCCTGCGCCGGGTGGGGCTGGGGTGATCTTCGCCACCCATGTGATGGTGGACTGGTCGGCGCGGAGCGCGCCGTCGCCCCTGCGCGAGAGCGCCGACGCGCTGTGGCTGTGCGTCGCCGGGCGCGCGCCGCAGTATTTCCGCACGCGGGCGGAGCTGGTCGCGTGGCTCGCGGCGTTCGTTGCGGAGGAGCGCGCTGGGGGGCGACGGG
>CAYTMB010000315.1:0-3565 GCA_964438465.1 uncultured Rhodovulum sp.
GGGCAATGCCCCGCTGATGCGATCCGGGGCGCTCGTTTTTCGAAGGGGCGCGACCTGGGGCGATCCGGGGGAGTTCGTATCAGCCGGCGCGCTTTCTTCCTGAAGCCTCGTTCAGCGTGGCCTTCCGCCCGCCGCCGTCAGCGCCCGCCGCCCCGGCGCGCGCCTGATCGAGCGTGAACCGGCGGGCGAGGATCTCCTCGTCGGTCAGCCGCCCGGCCCGCCAGTCGTCGCCCCAGCCGCAGGCCGCGTCGAGCCGGCGGGCGTGGTCGATCCGGGCGGGGCGGGGGTTGTGGAGGTCGGCGCGCCACTTGGCGATGAACCCCGCCGGGGTCATGCCGTTGGTCAGTCCTCTGGAACAGGCGATTCTTAAATCACAACCATATCAATGGCTTGATCCCGGCCCCACTGTGGGACCGCTCACAGCGAAAAGCTGGTGCCGCAGCCGCAGGACGACGCGGCGTTGGGGTTGTTGATCACGAAGCGGGCGCCGATCAGCTCGTCGGCGAAGTCGATCTCGGCGTCGGCGAGGAAGGGCAGCGAGACCGGGTCGATCAGCACGCGCTGGCCGTTCTTCTCCAGCACCAGATCGTCGGCGGCGGGGGCGTCGTCGAGCTTGATCTCGTACTGGAAGCCGGAACAGCCGCCGCCCTCGATCGCGACGCGCAGCGCCCGGGGCGCGGCGTCGATCTCGGCGAGGCGGGCGAAGGCGCGGTCGGTGACGCGCGGAGGCATGGCGAAGGACATGGACGGGCCCCGGATGTCTGTCTGTGCATCGCAGATAGGCGCGCGCGGGCCGGCAGGCAAGCGGCGGGACGCCGGAGATCGTCACAGGAACATCACGACCCGGCGCTAGAGAGGCGCGGAACCCGCATCCGCAGCCACGCCCCCGCCTGCGCGGGGGGCAGCAACGAAAGCTCCCGACATGACCGACCAGCCCCGCACCGGGTTCCGCTCGAGCCAGCTCGAAGGCGGCGCCGGGTCGAGCAACTCCTCCGACACGCCGACCATGGGCGAGATCATCGCCGCCCGCTTCTCGCGCCGCGGCATGCTGCGCGGCGCGCTGGCCGTCTCGGCGATCGCCGCCACCGTCAGCCCGCTGGCGCTGCTCACCGCCGGGCGCGCCGCCGCGGCGGAGGGCTCGGCCTTCGCCTTTCCCGAACTCGAGGCCGGGGTGGACGAGCGCCATCACGTCGCCGAGGGCTACGACGCCGAGGTGCTGCTGCGCTGGGGCGATCCCCTGTTCCCCGATTCGCCGGCCTTCGACGTGACCGCCCAGACCCCCGAGGCCCAGGCCCGGCAGTTCGGCTACAACAACGACTTCGTCGGCTTCATCCCGCTGGCGGGCTCGGCCGACCGCGGGTTGCTGGTGGTGAACCACGAATACACCGACCCGCACATGATGTTCCCCGGAATCGTGCGGATCGTCGAGAGCGAGGGCGGCGAGAGGGCGATCGAGATGACGCCGGCCGACCGCAACCGCGTCGACGTCGAGATGGCGGCCCATGGCGGCACCATCGTCGAGATCGCCCGCGAGAACGGCGCCTGGCGGGTGGTCCTCGACAGCCCGTACAACCGCCGCATCACCGCCGCGACCGAGATGGCGATCACCGGCCCGGCCGCCGGCAGCCCGCGGCTGCGCACCGGCGCCGATGCGACCGGGACGAAGGTCCTCGGCACGATCAACAACTGCGCCGGCGGCGTGACCCCCTGGGGCACCTACATCATGGCCGAGGAGAACCTGCACGGCTACTTCCAGGGGACGCTGCCGGAGGGCAGCCCCGAGGCGGCGAACTACCAGCGGCTCGGCATCCCCGAAGGCACCTATGAATGGGGCAATTTCCACGACCGCTTCGACGTCTCGAAGGAGCCGAACGAGCCGAACCGCTTCGGCTGGGTGGTCGAGGTGGACGTGACCGATCCCGCCTCCACCCCGAAGAAGCGCACCGCGCTCGGCCGCTTCAAGCACGAGGGCGCCGAGAGCGTCGTGGCGCCGGGCGGGCAGGTGGTGTTCTATCTCGGCGACGACGAGCGGTTCGACTACGTCTACAAGTTCGTGACCGCCGGGCGCTTCGACCCCGACGACCGGGCCGCGAACCTCGACCTGCTCGACGAGGGCACGCTCCATGTCGCGCGCTTCGATGCCGACGGCGGCATGCGCTGGATGCCGCTGGTCTGGGGCGAGGGCCCGCTGACCGCGGCGAACGGCTTCAGGGATCAGGCCGACGTGCTGATCGAGACCCGCCGCGCCGCGGACCTGCTGGGGGCGACGCCGATGGACCGGCCCGAGGACATCGAGCCGAACCCGCAGAACGGCCATGTCTACGTGATGCTGACCAACAACACCCGGCGCACGGCGGATCAGGTCGACGCGGCGAACCCGCGGGCGGACAACGCCTTCGGCCATATCATCGAGATCGTGGAGCGGGACGGCGATTTCGCCGCCACGGAAGGGACCTGGGAAGTGCTGCTGAAATGCGGCGATCCCAGCGTCGCCGAGGTGGGCGCGACCTTCTCGACCGCGACCACCGCGAACGGCTGGTTCGGCATGCCCGACAACTGCGCGGTCGACAGCGCGGGCCGGCTCTGGGTCTCGACCGACGGCAACGGCCCCTCGGCGACCGGGCGCACCGACGGGATCTGGGCGGTCGACACCGCCGAGGGCGCGCGCGGGACCTCGCGGCTGTTCTTCCGGGTGCCGGTCGGCGCCGAGATGTGCGGGCCGCGGATGATGCCCGATCTCGAGACGATGTTCGTCGCGGTCCAGCATCCCGGCGACGGCGGCGGCGACTGGGAGCCCTTCGGCCGGCTGTCCCATTTCGAGGATCCCTCGACCCGCTGGCCGGACTTCCAGGACGGCATGCCGCCGCGCCCGGCGGTGGTCTTCATCACCAGGCAGGGCGGCGGCCGGATCGGCTGACGCGACCGGAGCCGGCGGGGGCGGGGGCGGGGCCTTCCCCCCGCCTTTCCGTCGCTTCCGCGATGGTCTAAGACGGTTCCGGCGCCGCGGACGGCCGCGCCGGAGCCACGGAGACCGCCTCGCCGATGACCGCCGCATTCGCCACCTGTCCCGAGGCGAGCCGCGGCCGGCTGTTCCCCGAGGAGGGTGCGACCCATCGCTCGCCGTTCCAGCGCGACCGCGACCGGATCATCCATTCCTCGGCCTTCCGGCGGCTGAAGCACAAGACCCAGGTCTTCGTCGAGCACGAGGGGGATTATTACCGCACCCGGCTGACGCATTCGATCGAGGTGGCGCAGGTGGCGCGGACGCTGGCGCGCACGCTGGGGCTGAACGAGGAGCTGGCCGAGGCGGTGGCGCTGGCGCATGATCTCGGACATCCGCCGTTCGGGCATACCGGCGAGGACGAGCTGCGGCGGCTGATGGCGCCCTACGGCGGCTTCGATCACAACGCGCAGGCGCTGACCATCGTCACCCGGCTGGAGGCGCATTACGCCGATTTCGACGGGCTGAACCTGACCTGGGAGACGCTGGAGGGCATCGCCAAGCACAATGGCCCGGTGACGGGGGAGGTCCCCTACGCGCTGGCCGGATATGTGGCGCTGCACG
>CAYTMB010000316.1:0-3537 GCA_964438465.1 uncultured Rhodovulum sp.
AGCCGGTGGATGCCGGATTTCGAGCGCAGGTCGAGCGCATCCTTCATTTCGTCGAACGAGGGCGGCACCCCGTCGCGCTGCAACCGCCCGTGAATGAATTGCAGGAGATCGTATTGCTTGCGCGTCAGCATCCCGGTGCCCTATCCAATCGACAGGACTGTTCTAGTAACGTTCTTGGTTTGTGTCAAGAATCTTTCGCGACACACAATCTGGGGTTTATCACATCCAGATAAACTCAACCGTATCCCCGATTTGGCGCGCCGGATCGCGGGGCGGGCGGATCATCAGCGCGTTGGCCTCCGCCAGCACCGTGAGCAGCGAGCTGTCCTGGCGCGCGAAGGGCGCGCAGATCCAGCCGCGCGGCCCGGCCTCGACGCGCGCCCGCATGTAATGCGCGCGCGGGCCGTTCGGACCGATCCCGGCGTCGAGCGCGGCGGAGAGCGGCGCGGGCGGGCCGCCTTCGAGGCCGAGCATCCGCTCGACGGCGGGCCGCACGAACACCAGGCCGCAGACCAGCGCCGAGACCGGGTTGCCGGGCAGGCCGATCAGCGCCCGCGTCCCGAGCCGGCCGGCCATCAGCGGCTTGCCCGGGCGCATCGCCACCTTGTAGAAATCGAGCGCCATGCCGTGATCGACGGCGGTGCGCTGCACGAGGTCGAAATCGCCGACCGAGGCGCCGCCGAGGGTGACCACCAGATCGGCGCCCTCGGACAGCGCCAGCACCGCGCGCAGGCTGTCGCTTTCGTCGCGGGCGATCGGCAGCATCCGGACCTCGGCGCCGGCGGCCTCCAGCATCGCCTTCAGCCCGTAGTTGTTCGAGGCGACGATCTGGTCGGGACCGGGCTCGGCGCCGGGCGGCACCAGCTCGTCGCCGGTCGGGATCAGCGCCACCACCGGGCGGCGGGTCGCCCAGACGGTCCCGGCGTTCATCGCGGCCGCCAGCGCGATCTCGGCGGGGGTCAGCCGGCGCGGGGCGGGGATCCGGGCGCCGGCGCGGAAGTCGCCGCCGGCCGGGCGGATGTGGTCGGCGGCGGCGCCGCCGTCGCGCAGCACGATCGCCTCGCCGTCGAGCTCGGCGTCCTCCTGGATCACGATGGCGTCGGCGCCTTCGGGGACCGGCGCGCCGGTGTAGATCCGCACCGCCTCGCCGGGGCCGACGGCGCCGGCGAACCGCGCGCCGGCCGGGGCGGCGCCGATCACCCGCAGCCGCGCGCCGGGCGCCGCGTCGGCGGCGCGGACCGCGTAGCCGTCCATCGCCGAGGCGGGGAAGGGCGGCTGGTCGCGGGCGGCGACGACGTCGCGCGCCAGCACCCGGCCGCCGGCGGCGGCGATCGGGATCTCCTCGGCCGGCAGCGGCGCGAACAGCGCCATCAGCCGGGCCTGGGCCTCGGCGACGCTCAGCATCGCGCGACGGGGGCGGCCGGGAGGCGCCGGGTCATGGCGCCTCGTACCGTCCCGACCGGCCGCCGTCCTTCAGGACGACGCGGATGTCCTCGATCACCATGCCGCGGTCGGCGGCCTTGAGCATGTCGTAGACCGTCAGCGCCGCGACCGAGACCGCGGTCAGCGCCTCCATCTCGACCCCGGTCGGGCCCTGGACGCCGACGCGGGCCTCGATCAGCACGCGCGAGCCGGGCTCGTCGGTCGACAGGTCCAGCTCGACGCTGGTCAGCGCCAGCGGGTGGCACAGCGGGATCAGGTCGGCGGTGCGCTTGGCCGCCATGATCCCGGCGAGGCGGGCGACGCCGAACACGTCGCCCTTGCGCGCGCGGCCGTCGCGCACGAGCCGCAGCGTCTCCGGGGCCATCCGCACCGCGCCGCGGGCCACCGCGACGCGCGGCGTCGCCGGCTTCTGCGCCACGTCGACCATGCGCGCGGCGCCCTTGTCGTCGAAATGCGTCAGCGCCGGGCCGGGCATCAGCCGGCCTCCGGCGTCCACGGGCTGCGCAGCAGCTCGCGCGTGGCCGCCTCGATGTTCTCCTGGCGCAGCAGCGCCTCGCCGACGAGGAAGCAGCGCACGCCGTAGCGCGCGAGCTGGGCGAGGTCCTGGCGGGTCGAGATGCCGGATTCCGCAACGATCAGGCGGTCTTCGGGGACGTTGCGCACGAGGCTGCGGGTGGTGCCCAGATCGACCTCGAAAGTGTCGAGGTTGCGGTTGTTGATGCCGAGCAGCGGCGAGCGCAGCGCCTTGGCGCGCTCGATCTCGTCGGCGGTATGCGCCTCGACCAGCACGTCGAGGCCGACCGCGACCGCCGCGGCCTCGATCTCGGCGGCCTCCGCGTCGGTGAGCATCGCCATGATGACGAGGATGCAGTCGGCCCCCATCGCGCGCGATTCCGCGGCCTGCCAGGGGTCGACGATGAAGTCCTTGCGGATCACCGGCAGCTCGCAGGCGGCGCGGGCCTCGGCGAGATGCGACGGCGCGCCCTGGAAGCTCGGGCCGTCGGTCAGCACGCTGAGGCAGGCGGCGCCGCCCTCGGCATAGGCCCGGGCCAGCGCCGGCGGGTCGAACTCGGCGCGGATCAGGCCCTTGGAGGGGCTGGCGCGCTTGATCTCGGCGATCAGGCCGTAGCCGCCGGCTGCGGAGGCGCGGCGCAGCGCCTCGGCGAAGCCGCGGCTCGGCCCCGCGGCGCGGGCCTCGGCCTCGATCTCGCCCTGGGCGCGCTCGGCCTTGGCGGCGGCGACCTCGTCGCGCTTGTAGGCCTTGATGCGCTCGAGAATGCTCATGTCTTGGTTCCCGCCTGCGTGACTTTCGCGAGGGCCTCTGCCTTGCCCCGCGCCGCGCCGCTGTCGATGCTTTCGCGCGCGAGCGCAACCCCCGTCCGCAGGTCGGCGGCGCGTTCGGCGATCACCAGCGCCGCCGCGGCGTTCAGCAGCACCGCGTCGCGGTAGGCCGAGGCCTCGCCGGCGAGCAGCCGGCGCAGCGCGGCGGCGTTCTCGGCCGGCGCGCCGCCGAGGATCGCCGCGAAGGGATGGACCGGCAGCCCGGCGTCGTCGGGCGCGATGGTGAATTCGGCGACCCTGCCGTCGCGCAGCTCGGCGACGTAGGTGGGGCCGCTGATCGAGACCTCGTCGGCGCCGTCCGCGCCGTGCACCAGCCAGGCGCGGTCCGAGCCGAGCGCGCCGAGGGTCTCGGCCATCGGGCGGATCACCTCGCGGGAATAGGCGCCGGTCAGCTGGCGGCGCACCGCCGCCGGGTTGGTCAGCGGGCCGAGGATGTTGAAGATCGTCCGGGTGCCGAGCTCCTGGCGCGCCGGCATGACATGGCGCATCGCCGGATGGTGCATCGGCGCCATCATGAAGCCGATGCCGACCTCGGCGAGCGCGCGCTCGACCACCTCGGGGCCGACCATCACCTCGATGCCGAGCTCGGTCAGCGCGTCGGCCGCGCCGGATTTGGAGCTGAGGTTGCGGTTGCCGTGCTTGGCGACGACGACGCCGGCGCCGGCGACGACCAAGGCCGCGGCGGTGGAGATGTTCAGCGTGCCCTTGCCGTCGCCGCCGGTGCCGACGATGTCGATGGCGCCCTCGGGCGCG
>CAYTMB010000317.1:0-3536 GCA_964438465.1 uncultured Rhodovulum sp.
GGTCCAGTGCCAGACGTCCATCAGGATGATGGTGAACCAGGCGGCGACCGGGTTCTGGGTGTAGTTGTAGGCGATGCCGAACCAGTTGTTCAGCGCGTAGCCGAGCAGGCCGATGTCGGGCAGCGCGAAGATGTTCCACATCGCGCCGACGACGTTCCAGGGGATCAGCAGCGGCAGCGCCATCAGCACGAGGCAGACCGAGACCCAGGGACCCTTGCGCGGCATGGCCAGCGCGATGGCGACGCCGAGCGGGATCTCGATCAGCAGGATGATGCCGGTGAACAGCAGCTGGCGGCCGAGGGCGGCGTGGAAACGCGGCGAGTTCAGCACGTCCTCGAACCAGCCGACGCCGTGCCAGAAGAACACGTTGTTGCCGAAGGTCTCCTGCACCGAGTAGTTGACCACCGTCATCAGCGGCACCAGCGCGTTGAACGCGACGAGCAGCAGGACCGGGAGCACGAACAGCCAGGCGCGCTGATATTCGGTCTTCATGCGGTCTCTCCCGCGAGCCAGCCGTCGACGTAGATCCGGGTCTGGCCCGGGTCGAAGGCGAGATGCGCCGGGCCGAGCGCCACGGGGCGGTCCTCGGGCACGACGACGTGGATGCGCTGGTCGGCGGCGCGGGCCTCGACGACGCGGTGGCGGCCGAGGTCGGAGATCCGCACGAGTTCGGCCGGGACGCCGTGGTCGGCGAGGGCGATGAACTCCGGGCGGATCCCGATCTCGGCGAGGCCGGAGGCGGGGCCGCGGTTGGCGGTCTCGACGAGCTGGCCGGCGAAATACGCGCGGCCGTCGCGCAGCTCGGCCGGCAGCACGTTCATGCCGGGCGAGCCGATGAAATGCCCGACGAAGGTGTGCGCGGGGCGTTCGAACAGGTCGACCGGCGCGCCGATCTGGACGACCACGCCGTCCTGCATGACGACGACCTGGTCGGCGAAGGTCAGCGCCTCGGTCTGGTCGTGGGTGACGTAGATCATCGTCACCTTGATGCGCTGGTGCAGCTCCTTCAGTTTCGAGCGCAGCTCCCATTTCAGATGCGGGTCGATCACGGTCAACGGCTCGTCGAACATGATGACGGCGACGTCCTCGCGCACGAGGCCGCGGCCCATCGAGATCTTCTGCTTGCCGTCGGCGGTGAGGCCGGCGGCGCGGCTCGCCAGCATGTGGTCGAGTTCCAGCATGGTCGCGACGGTGCGGACGCGCTGGTCGACCTGCGCCTCGGGGACGCTGCGGTTGCGCAGCGGGAAGGCGAGGTTGTCGTAGACGGTCATGGTGTCGTAGATCACCGGGAACTGGAACACCTGGGCGATGTTGCGCTCGGTCGGGGCGAGGCGGGTGACGTCGCGGTCGTCGAACAGGACGCGGCCCTCGGACGGGATCGTGAGGCCGGAGATGATGTTCAGGAGGGTGGACTTGCCGCAGCCCGACGGGCCGAGCAGGGCGTAGGCGCCGCCGTCCTGCCAGGCGATGTCGATTTCCTTCAGCGCGTAGTCGGCCGGGGATTTCGGATGCGCCATGTAGCTGTGGCGCAGGTTCTCGAGGGTGATGCGCGCCATCAGGCGACCCGCCGGCCGGCGGGGTCGAAGTAGAGCGCGTGGTCGACTTCGAGGAAGAACGGCCGGGTCTCGCCGACGCGGTAGGGATGGGCGCCGCTCGACTGCGCCACCCAGATCCGGCCGCCGGCGGAGAAATGCGCGACGCTCTCGGAGCCGGACAGCTCGGTGATCTGCACCACGCCTTCGAGCGGGGCCTGGCGCGGGCCGCTGCGCTCGGGGCTGACGAAATGCGGGCGCAGGCCGAGGGTGTAGGCGCCGTCGGGCAGCGCCGCGGCGGGGCCGGCGGCGGGCCAGCGCACGGCGTCGAGCAGGATCTCGGGGCCGCGCTTCTCCACCGGGGCGGCGTTGATCGGCGGGTCGGAGAACACCTCGGCGGTGGTGAGGTCGTCGGGGGCGCGGTAGCACTGAGCGGTCGGGCCGAACTGGGTGACGCGGCCGGCGGCCATCGTCGCGGTGTGGCCGCCGAGCATCAGCGCCTCGGAGGGCTCGGAGGTGGCGTAGACCACGACCGCGCCGCGGCCGGCGAAGAGGGCGGGCAGCTGGTCGCGCAATTCCTCGCGCAGCTTGTAGTCGAGGTTCGCCAGCGGCTCGTCGAGCAGGACGAGGTCGCTGTCCTTGACGATGGCGCGGGCCAGCGCGGTGCGCTGCTGCTGGCCGCCGGAGAGCTCGGAGGGCTTGCGGCCGAGCATCGGGGTGAGACGCAGGATGGCGGCGGCCTCGCCGACGCGGCGCTCGATCTCGGGTTTCGAGAGGCCCGCGACCCGCAGCGGCGAGGCGATGTTCTCGTAGACCGACATGTTGGGGTAGTTGATGAAGAACTGGTGCACGAGGCTGACGTTGCGCAGGCGCGGGGTGACGCCGGTGACGTTCTTGCCGCGGAACCAGACCTCGCCGGTCGTGGGCTGCTCCAGCCCGGCCATCAGCTTGATCAGCGTCGACTTGCCGGCGTTGGTCGCGCCGAGCAGGACGTTGAAGCCTTCGGCGGCGAGCGCCAGCGTGGTGTCGTGGATATGCGTCTCGGCGCCGACGCGCTTGGTGACGCGCCGCAATTCCAGGCTCATGAACGGCGGCCTCGCGAGGTGTCGTCGAACGGGACGGCCGCCGGGACGAAGCGGTCCCGGCGGCCGTGGCGGATGGGCGGCGTCAGCCGGCCTCGGCCCAGATCTTGACCATCTCGTCGTAGCTGATGGTCTCGCCCGCCGGCTTCTCGTTCTCGAGCTTGGCCTTGGGGCCGTCGGGCTTGCCGAGCCATTCGGACGGATCGACCTCGGCGTTGAGCCGCGGGCCGCAGCCGCCGTAGACGTTCGCCGTCTCGTCGGCCTGCTGCATGCGGGCCATGGTGTCGTCCATCTCCTGGGCGAGCGCGTCCATGGCTTCCTGCGGCGTGGCGCTGCCGGAGTTGACGTTGCCGATCTGCTGCCACCAGATCTGGGCGAGCTTCGGGTAGTCCGGCACGTTGATGCCCGTGGGCGACCAGCGCACCCGGTCCGGCGAGCGGTAGAACTCGACGACGCCGCCGAGCTTCGGCGCGCGCTCGGTGAAGCTCTCGCCGCGCACCGTGCTGTCGCGGGCGAAGGTCAGCCCGACATGGCTCTTCTTGGTGTCGACGGTCTTCGAGGTGACGAACTGGGCGTAGAGCCAGGCGGCCTTGGCGCGGTCGTCGGGGGTCGAGCGCAGGATGGTCCAGGAGCCGACGTCCTGGTAGCCGACCTTCTGGCCTTCCTTCCAGTAGGGGCCGTGCGGGCTGGGCGCGGCGCGCCAGAGCGGGTTGCCGTCGGCGTCGACGGTGTTGTTGCCCTCGGACTGCGGCTTGACCATGTCGGCGAGGAAGGCGGTGTACCAGAAGATCTGCTGGGCGACGTTGCCCTGGCTGAGCGCCGGCAGCGACTGGTAGAAGTCGTAGCTGGCCGCGCCCGGGGGGGCGTATTTGCGCAGCCATTCGTCCCATTTGGCGACGGCGTAGACCGAGGCCGGGCCGTT
>CAYTMB010000318.1:0-3526 GCA_964438465.1 uncultured Rhodovulum sp.
GAGACCGCCTATGCGACGATCGCGGCGGTGGATCTGGGGATCCTGAACCTGACCGGGTTCGTGAGCCCGGATCCGGACGGGCATTATTTCGGGCAGCGGCGGTTGGGGGTCGAGATCCGGGATGTGTATGGCCGGCTGATCGACGGGATGCAGGGGACGCCGGGGCGGATCCGCTCCGGCGGCGATGGCGGCGGCGGGTTCCGCGCGCCGCCGCCGACCGAGGAGCTGGTGGCGGTGTTCTCCGGGGTGCTGACCGCCGACGCCGAGGGGCGGGTGCTGGCGCCGGTTCCGTTGCCGGACTTCAACGGGACGGTGCGGCTGATGGCGGTGGCCTGGACCGAGGCCGGGGTCGGGCAGGCGGAGGCGGACGTGCTGGTGCGCGATCCGGTGGTGGTGCAGGCGAGTATGCCGCGGTTCCTGGCGCCGGGGGACGTCTCGCGTTTGCGGCTCGATCTAACGCATGCGTTCGGGCCGGCGGGTGAGGTGACGGTGGACGTGACGGCCGATCCGGGGGTGTTGCCGGACGGGGACGCGGCGTTTTCCGGCGTGTTGGTGGAGAGCGGGCGGCTGGTGTTCGATGCGGCGCTGACCGGCGGGGCGGTGGGGGATCACCGGCTGTCGGTGGCGACGGCGGCGCCGGGCGGCGAGCGGCTGGGCAAGGCGCTGACGCTGCCGGTGCGGCTGCTCGATCCGCCGCTGGCGCGGCAGACGCGGATCACGCTTGCCGCCGGCGAGACGCTGACGCTCGATCCGGCGGTGTTCGACGGGCTGGCGCCGGGAACGGCGCGGGCGTCGCTGGCCTTCGGGCCGCTGGCGGAGTTCGACGTGCCGGGGCTCCTGACGGCGCTGGAGGAATATCCCTGGGGCTGCACCGAGCAGATCGTCTCGCGGGCGATGCCGCTGCTGTATTTCTCGGCGACGACCGAGGCGCTGGGGCTGGCGCAGGGGACGGCGGTCGGCGAGCGGATCGCCCAGGCGATCCGGGGGGCGCTGGCGAACCAGACCGGGGCGGGCGGCTTCGGGCTGTGGTCGGCGGATTACGGCGACAGCTGGCTCGACGCCTATGTCACGGACTTCCTCAGTCGGGCGCGGGCGCAGGGGCATGTCGTGCCGGACCGGGCGTTCGAGGCGGCGCTGGGCAACCTCGGGAACCTGGTGAACGCCTATGGCGATTTCGAGGACGGCGGCGAGGATCTGGCCTATGCGCTGATGGTGCTGGCGCGCGAGGGGCGGGCGTCGATCGGCGACCTGCGGTATTACGCGGATACGCGGGCGACGCAGTTCGCGACGCCGCTGGCGCAGGCGCAGCTCGGCTATGCCCTGAGCCTCACGGGGGATCAGCCGCGGGCGGATGCGATGTTCCGGCTGGCGTCGGAGGGCGCGGCGGCGGGCGAGGCGGCGCAGCTGTTCCGGGCCGATTTCGGCAGCGGGCTGCGGGATGCGGCGGGAGTGCTGGCGCTGGGGGCCGAGGCGGGGAGCGCCGCGGTGGATCAGGCGGCGCTGGCGGGGATCGTCACGGCGCCGGGGCTGGTGCGCTCGCCGCAGGAGAGCCTGTGGTCGCTGCTCGCCGCGCATGCGCTGATCGACGAGGCGCGGGCCGGGGCGATCCTCGTCGACGGCGCCCCCGTGGGCCAGCCGGTGCTGCGCGTGGATGCGGCAGCGGTGGCGGCGGCGCCGGTGGCGGTGACCAACGCGGGGACCGAGCCGACGCTGGTGGTGCTGACCGCCTTCGGCGTGCCGGACCAGCCGGAGCCGGCGCAGGGCAACGGCTACCGCATCGCGCGGGAGTATTTCACCCTGGACGGGGCGCCGGTCGATCCGAACGCGATTGCGCTCAGCGAGCGGCTGGTGGCGGTGGTGACGGTGACGCCGGAGCGCGACATCGAGGCGCGGCTGATCGTGTCGGACCCGCTGCCGGCGGGGCTGGAGATCGACAACCCGAACCTGCTGCGCGCGGGGGAGACCGGGCAGCTCGGCTGGCTGAACGCCGACGACGTGGCGACCCATACCGAGTTCCGCGCCGACCGGTTCGTGGCGGCGGTGGACTGGCAGGGCGACCAGCCGTTCCGGCTCGCCTACATGCTGCGCGCGGTGTCGCCGGGGTCGTTCCACCATCCGGCGGCGTCCGTCGAGGACATGTACCGCCCCGCCTACCGCGCGCGCACCGACGCGGGGCGGGTCGAGGTGGTCGAGACGCCGTGACCGCGTGCCGCCCGCGCTGGGGCTGGATCCTCGGCCTGCTGGCGGGGCTGACGCTGGGCGGGTGGCTGGCGCTCGACCGCTGGGTCGCGGCGACGGTGCTGCCCGATCTCGCGCCGGCGACCTCGCGGACGGTGCTCGATCGCGACGGGCGGCTGCTGATGGCCTATCAGGTCGCTGACGGGCGCTGGCGGCTGGCGGTCAGGATCGCGGAGGTCGATCCGGGATATCTCGCGCAGCTGATCGCCTTCGAGGACGGACGGTTCCATTCCCATCCCGGCGTCGATCCGCTGGCGCTGCTGCGCGCGGGCGGGCAGGCGCTGCGGCGGGGCGGGATCGTCTCGGGCGGCTCGACGCTGACGATGCAGGTGGCGCGGCTGCTGGAGGCCGGGCCGACCGGCGACTATGCGGCGAAGCTGCGGCAGATCCGGGTGGCGCTGGCGCTGGAGCGGCGGCTCGACAAGGCGGAGATCCTCGGGCTGTACCTGACGCTGGCGCCGTTCGGCGGCAACCTCGAGGGGGTGCGGGCGGCGAGCCTCGCGTATCTCGGCAAGGAGCCGCGCCGGCTGACCCCGGCGGAGGCGGCGCTGCTCGTCGCGCTGCCGCAGTCGCCGGAGACCCGGCGGCCCGACCGGCATCCGGGGGCCGCAAGGGCGGCGCGGGACCGCGTGCTCGCCCGGGCGGTTCGAGCCGGCGCGCTCGACGCCGACGCGGCCGCGTCGGCGCGCAGCGAGGCCGCGCCCGACCGGCGGCGGCCGTTCCCGACGCTGGCGCCGCATCTCGCCGACCGGCTGGCGCGGGCGGCGCCTGAGACGCCGGTGATCCGCACCACGCTCGACGCGCCGCTGCAGGCGCGGCTGGAGGAGCTGATGCGGGCGCGCGCCCGGGAGCTCGGGCCGGCGATCACGGCGGCGCTGGTCGTGGCCGACCACCGCAGCGGCGCGATCCTCGCGCAGATCGGCGCGGCGGACCGGCTGGACGCGGCGCGGCGCGGGTTCCTCGACATGAGCCGGGCGGTCCGCTCGCCGGGTTCGGCGCTGAAGCCGCTGATCTACGGGCTGGCCTTCGAGGCCGGGATCGCCCATCCCGAGACGGTGCTCGAGGACCGGCCGATGCGCTTCGGCGCCTATGCGCCGCAGAACCTCGACCGGAGCTTTCGCGGCGCGATGACGGCGCGGGCGGCGTTGCAGCAATCGCGCAACCTGCCGGCGGTGGCGCTGCTCGACGCGGTGGGGCCGGCGCAGCTGATGGCGCGGATGCGCCGGGCGGGGGTCGCGGCGGCGCTGCCGCCCGACCGGCCGCCGGGGCTCGCCATCGCGCTCGGCGG
>CAYTMB010000319.1:0-3522 GCA_964438465.1 uncultured Rhodovulum sp.
GCGCAGATTGCGCGTGATCTCGCCCCCGGTTCGCGCTATGAAACGCAGGGAGAAAGGGGCTTACTTCGTCTTGGCGGGCGGGGCGAAGTTCATGGTTTCGGTTGTTCAGCGAGTTCGTGCGGGATGGGCATGTCGAGTACCTTGACGATCTACAACGCCCATTTCGGGCTGGCCGAGCGTCCGTTCACGCTCCTTCCCGATCCGGATTTCCTGTTCTGGTCCGAGAACCACACCCGGGCCTACGCCATGCTGGAATACGGCATGCTGACCCACGCCCCGATCACGGTGATCACCGGCGAGATCGGCGCCGGCAAGACCACGCTGCTGCGCTACCTGTTGCGCGCGCTGCCCGAGGACATCACCGTCGGGCTGATCTCCAACGCCCAGGGCAACCGCGGCGAGCTGCTGCACTGGGTGCTGATGGCGCTCGGCGTGCCGGCCGCCGGCGACGCGAGCTATGTCCAGCTGTTCGCCCAGTTCCAGGACTTCCTGATCGCCGAATACGCCGCCGGCCGGCGCACCATGCTGATCTTCGACGAGGCGCAGAACCTCAGCCTCGAGACGCTCGAGGAGCTGCGGATGTTCTCCAACATCAACGCCGACAAGGACGAGCTCTTGCAGCTGGTGCTGGTCGGCCAGCCGGAGCTGCGCGACCTGATCGCCCAGCCGCGGCTGGTGCAGTTCGCGCAGCGCGTCGCCGCCGAATACCATCTGCCGGGCATGTCCGCGACGGCGGCGCGCGACTATATCCATCACCGGCTGCGGGTGGCGGGCGCCACCCGCGAGATCTTCACCCCCGCGGCCTGCGAATGCGTGCATGTCGCCAGCCGGGGCGTGCCGCGGCTGGTCAACCAGATCTGCGACTACGCGCTGGTCTACGCCTTCACCGACGGGCTGGACGCGGTCGACGCCGGCGTGGTCGAGCAGGTGGTGATCGACCGGCGCCTGCACGGAAATCTCAAGCTGGTCGTCTGAGGACGGAAGCGACGAATATGCGTATGATCGTCCGCGGGACGGTCGAGGCCGAACAGGGTCGCCCGGGGGCGGGCCCGGGACAAGGAAGAGGCGCATGCCGAAGATCGACCTGAAGTTCTATCTGGCGGTGTTCATGCGCCGGCTGCCGTATTTCCTGGTGATCGCCACGCTGGTGGCCGCGGTGGCGATCACGCTGGCCGCGATCCTGCCGCCGAGCTACCGCAGCGAGGCGAGCATGCTGGTCGAGCCGCAGCAGATCCCGGGCGAGCTGGCCGCCACCACCGTCGCGGTCGATCCCTACGAGCAGGCCCAGATCATCGAGCAGCGCATCATGACGCGCAACAACCTGCTCGATCTCGCCGACCGGATCGGGCTCTACGCCGACCAGCCGGAGCTGCCGGCCACCGCGATCATCGGCGACATGCGCAAGCGCATCGAGTTCATCGGCTTCGAGCCCGACGTGACGGTCGAGCGCGGCGTGCCGGGCGCGACGATCATCGGCGTCGCCTTCCAGGCCCCGACCGCGGCCTTCGCGATCAGCGGCGCCAACGAGCTGGTCAACCTGGTGCTGCAGGAGAACGTGCGGATCCGCACCGACCGCGCCGGCGACACCTCGAACTTCTTCCAGGCCGAGGTCGAGCGGCTGGCCGGCGAGGTCGAGCGCCAGGCCGCGCGCATCGCCGAGATGAAGACCGCCAACGTCGACGCGCTGCCCGACAGCCTCGCCGCCCGCCGCGCCCGGCAGCAGGTCGAGCAGGAGCGGCTGCTGGCGCTCGAGCGCGAGGAATCGGCGCTCCGCAACCAGCGCGCCACCGTGGTCTGGGTGTTCGAGCGCACCGGCCGCTCGGGCGCGGTGGCGCTGAGCCCCGAGGAGGAGGAGCTCGAGGCGCTGCGCAGCCAGCTGCGCCAGCAGCGGGCGATCTACGCGCCGACCAGCCCGCCGATCCGGCTGCTGGAGACCCGGATCGGCGCGCTCGAGGGGCTGGTCGAGGAGCAGCGCGCGGCGCGCGCGGCGCCCCCGGACGCCGAGGGCAACGTCGTGCCGCTGCCCTCCGATCTCGACGTCGAGCTGGCGCCGATCGACGACCGGCTGGCGTTCATCGCCCAGGAGAAGGCGCTGATCGCAGCGACCCTGGCCGAGCTCGACGCCACGGTCCAGGCCACCCCGAACAACGAGATGATCCTCGGCGGCCTCGAGCGCGAGCTCGCCAATCTCTCGGGCCAGTACGACGCCGCCGTGGCCAATCTCGGCCAGGCCACGATCGGCGAGCGCATCGAGGTGCTGTCCAAGGGCGAGCGGTTCTCGCTGATCGAATCCCCGACCGAGCCGACCTCGCCGGCCAGCCCGAACCGGATGCTGATCGCCAGCGCCGGCGTGGTCGGCGGCGGCATGCTCGGGCTCGGCTTCATCCTGCTGCTGGAGATGCTGAACCGCTCGATCCGCCGCCCCTCCGAGATCGCCGAGCGGCTCGGGGCCCAGCCCTTCGCCACGATCCCCTATATCCGCACCCGCGCCGAGGCGCGCTGGAAGCGCAGCGTGATCGTCGCCGTGCTGCTCGCCATCGTGGTGGCGATCCCGCTGGGGCTGCTGGCCGTGCACACCATGGTCCGGCCGCTCGACAGCCTGCTGATGGGGCTCGAGGAGCAGCCGCCCGAACCGGCGCTCGCTCCCGACTCCGCCCCCGAACCCGCAAACTGAGTCCCGGCGCGCGCGCCGCGCCCCCGCCGGCCGCGCGCCGGGTCACTGGAAAGACCATCCATGGAACGCATTCAAGCCGCCATCCAGAAGGCCAAGGAAGCGCGGGGCGCGGCGGCGGAGCCGGCGCCGCGGGCGCCGCAGCCGGGCGCGCCGCGATCCGCCGCGCGGGCGGCGCACCCCGGGACCGGGCCGGCCTGGGCCGAGCTCGCCGCCTTCGAGCCCGACCCTGCGCGCATGGAGGCCCATCGGGTGGTGACCTTCGCCGACGCCGATCCCGCGCATGTCACCTTCGACATGATGCGCACCAAGCTCCTGCGGACGCTGCGGGCGAACGGCTGGAGCTCGGTGGGGATCACCTCGCCGGGGGCGGGCTGCGGCAAGACCACGACGGCGCTGAACCTCGCCTTCAGCCTCGCGCATCAGGCCGACCTGCGCACGGTGCTGGTCGATCTCGACCTGCGCCGGCCGGCGGTGGCGCATGAGCTCGACCTGCCGGGCCGGCGCTCGGTGGCGCGGCTGCTGCAGGGCGAGGCGACGATTGCGGAGACCTTCCTGCGCTATGGCCACAATCTCGCGATCGGCGGCAACAGCGAGCCGGTGCGCCATTCGGGCGATCTGCTGATGAGCGGGGCGACCGGCGCGGCGGTGGCGGGGCTGAAGGCGGCCTTCGCGCCGGACGTGATGATCTACGACCTGCCGCCGATGCTGATGAGCGACGACGCGATGGCCTTCCTGCCGCATCTCGACGCCGTGCTGCTGGTCGCCGGCGCCGAGAAGAGCCGGCTCGACGAGGTGGACAAATGCGAGCGCGACCTCGCCGAGCACACCAACCTGCTCGGCGTCGTGCT
>CAYTMB010000320.1:0-3514 GCA_964438465.1 uncultured Rhodovulum sp.
GTCAACACGGCGTCCGGGACGCCGATGGCGGCGACTGCGCCGTCCTTCATCAGCGCGACCCGGTCGGCGACGGCGAAGGCGTGGCCGGGATCGTGGGTCGACAGCACGATGGCGATGCCCGAGGCGGCCAGCGCGCGGATCCGCCCGAGCACCCGCGCCTGGTTGCCGAAGTCGAGGCTGGCGGTCGGCTCGTCCATGACGATCAGGCCGGGCTCCTGCGCCAGCGCCCGGGCGATCAGCGCCATCTGGCGCTCGCCGCCGCTGATCTCGGTGTAGAGGCGGTCGGCGAGCCGCGCGATCCCGAGCGTCTCGAGCGCGGCGCGCGCGGCGCGGCGATCGGCCTGCGAAGGCGAGGCGAAGGTCGCGATCCGGTTCGCCCGGCCCATCAGCACGACCTCGAGCACCTCGAAGGGAAAATAGGCGGCGCTCGCCTGCGGCACGTAGCCGACGCGGCGGGCGAAGGCGGCGCGCGGCACGTCCGGGACGGCGCGGCCGTCGAGCTCGACCCGGCCGCCCTGCGCCGGCAGCAGCCCCAGCAGCGTCCGGAACAGCGTGGTCTTGCCGCAGCCGTTCGGGCCGAGCAGGCAGAGCACCTCCCCCTCCGCCACGTCGAACGTGAGTTGACGCCCCACGGGCGGCGCGCGCCGGTAGCCGATCGCGAGGTCGCGCGCCGACAGCATCAGCGCCAGCCCCGGGTGGCCGTCAGCAGCAGCCACAGGAAGAACGGCGCGCCGATCGCCGCGGTCAGGATGCCGAGCGGCACCTCGATCTCGGCCATGCTGCGCGCCAGCGCATCGACGCCGACGAGATAGCCGCCCCCGAGCATCAGCGCGACCGGCAGCAGCCGGGCGAAGTCCGGCCCGACGAGCATGCGCGCGATATGCGGCACCAGCAGCCCGATCCAGCCGACGATGCCGGAGACCGAGACCGCCGCCGCCGTCATCAGCGTCGCCGCGGCGATCAGCAGCAGCCGCAGCCGGGCGGTCTCGACCCCGAGCGCGCGGGCCTCCTCGTCGTCGAGCGTCATCAGGTTCATCCGCCAGCGCAGCAGCACGAGCGGGACGAGCCCGAGCGCGACCGCGGGCAGGATCGAGGCGACATCGCCGCGCGTGATGCTCGCGAGGCTGCCGAGCAGCCAGAAGGTGATCGCCGGCAACTGGTCGTAGGGATCGGACAGCACCTTCAGCAACGAGATGCCGGCCCCGAGCAGCGCGCCGACCGCGACGCCGGCGAGCACCAGCACCAGCACCGGATCGCGCCCGCGCGCCGCGGCGCCGATGGCGTAGACCAGCGCCACGGCGGCGAGACCGCCGGCGAAGGCGAGGCCCTGGATCGCGAGGACCGGCAGCGACAGGAAGATCCCGGCGACGGCGCCGAGGCTGGCGCCCGCCGAGACCCCGAGGATGTCGGGCGAGACCAGCGGATTGCGGAAAAGGCCCTGGTAGACCGCGCCCGAGGCCGCCAGCGCGGCGCCGACGATCAGCCCCGCGGCGACGCGGGGCAGCCGGACCTGCCAGACGACGGTCTCGGCGGTGGAGGGCAGCCCGCTCGCGGCCCCGGTCAGCTTGGCGACGATGACGCGGGCGATGTCGCCGGGGGCCACGCCGTATTTGCCGGTCATGAGCGAGGCCGCGATCACCCCGAGGAGAGCCGCAAACACCACGCCGCCCGCAAGGCGGCGGGTGGCGGCCCGGCCCGCCGCGACCCGCCGCTCGGCGCGATCCGCCGTCACCGCGGCGCGGCGCCCTCGAGCAGCGCATCGAGCTGCGCGTCGGTCAGCTCGACATGATAGAACAGCTCGTAGAAGTCGCGCGTCTCGGCGTGCAGGTCGCCGCCGGCCTGGTCCGGATACAGCACCGAGGTCAGCCAGGCGACGCTCATCACCCGGTTGACGCCCGGCGGCGTGTCGAACCAGCCGAAGGGAAGCGCCGGCGCGCGGTAGACCCGGCCGCTCTGGACCGCGGCGACGTCGGCCCAGAGCGGATCGCTCGCCACCGCCGCCTGGAACGCCGGGTCGAGCGTCAGGATCACGTCCGGATCCCAGGACAGCACCTGTTCGATCGAGACGTTGGCGAGGCCGCCGGCGCCGGCCGCCTCCGCCACGTTCACCGCGCCCACGGCGCCGAGCACCTCCATGTTGATCGACGTGGCGAGGCCGGTCTCGAGCCCGTCCGGGCCGCGCCCGTAATAGACCCGCGGCCGCGCGTCGGCGGGAAGCTTCGCGACGGTGGCCGCCATCCGGGCGAGGGAGGCTTCGGAATACGCGGCGAGGTCTTCGGCCCGGTCGGCGACGCCGAGCAGGTCGCCGACCTCGCGCAGCGTCTCCGGCGTCCGGGCGAAGCCGCCGTCGATCAGCACATACGGGATCCCGGTCTGCTCCTGCACCCTGTCGGCGAGCGAGGCGTAGGTCGCATCGACCGAGCCGACGTCGAGGACCAGGTCCGGCTTCATCGACAGCACCATCTCGAGGTTGGCGGTGTTGCCGCGCCCGGTGAGCCGGCCATGCACCGGCAGGTCGCGGTAGGGCTCGGCGATGAAGGGCGCCTCCGCCGGCGTCACCTCGCGCACCCAGCCCACCATCTTGTCCGGCGCGAGCGCATAGAGCAGCACCGAGGCGGGCGGCCCCGCCGCCAGCACGCGGTCGATGCTGTCGGGCAGCTCGACCGAACGTCCCGCGGAATCGATGAAGGTCCGCGACTGCGCCGTGGCCGGGCCCGCGGCCAGCAGGCCGAGCCCGGACGCCAGGGCGAGTGCGATCAGAAACAGTCGGCGGCGCATCCCGATCTCCGCGGTGCTGTTGACGCTGGGCTGTCTTTCATTGTTATGGTTGGCGAGACACATCGGTCAAGCGAACTTCGCGGCCGCCGGTCGCATATTGCGAAAGCGCAATCCGCCAGAGGGGAAACGACATGCTTGGACGCAGAGGGTTTGGGTTGAGGATGGCCGCCGCGGCCGGCGGCCTCGCGGTGATGCTCTGCGCCGCGGCGCCCGCCGCGATGGCGCAGGCCAGCGTCACGGTCTTCGCCGCCGCCAGCCTCAAGAACGCGCTCGACGCCGTCAACGCCGCCTGGCGGGCGGACGCCGGCAAGGAAGCGGTGATCTCCTACGCCGCCAGTTCGGCGCTCGCCAGGCAGATCGAGGAGGGCGCGCCCGCCGACGTGTTCATCTCGGCGGACCTCGACTGGATGGCCTATCTTTCGGAGCGGGACCTCATCAAGCAGGACAGCGAGGTGCAGCTCCTCGGCAACCGCATCGTCCTCGTCGCGCCGGCGGAGTCCGCCGCCGCGATCGAGATCGCGCCCGGCTTCGACCTCGCCGGGCTGCTCGGCGACGGCAAGCTCGCCATGGCGAACGTCGACGCCGTGCCGGCCGGCAAATACGGCAAGGAGGCGCTGACCGCGCTCGGCGCCTGGGAAGGCGTCTCCGGCAGCGTGGCGCAGGCCGAGAACGTGCGCGCCGCGCTGGCGCTCGTCTCCACCGGCGAGGCGCCGCTCGGCATCGTCTACCAGACCGA
>CAYTMB010000321.1:0-3505 GCA_964438465.1 uncultured Rhodovulum sp.
TCCGGGCGACCGGATCGCGCGGGGCGGCGCCCCGCTGATGCGATCCGGGGCGCATATCGTTCTTGTCAGGCGTGATGCGTCCCACGTTGGGACCGAAGTCAAGCCGTTGATCGTGCGATGAAAAAATCTTGACGGCGCAGTTATCCACAGGCGCGCGATCAGTCGGTCATGACGGGCGGGCCGCCCGGCTCCGCGGCGGCGCGCGGCTTCGGCAGGATCTGCGCCAGCAGGGCCACCGCGGCGAAAGCGGCGGTGTTGTAGAGCACCGCGCGCGCGAGGGCGGTGGCGTAGACGGCGTGCGGATCGCCGGCGCCGGGCAGGGCGGCCAGCAGCCGGGCGAAGAACAGCTCGCCCATGATCGCCACGCCGAAGGCGCCGCCGACCTGCTGGAACGATTGCAGCGCCCCGGAGCCGGAGCCGGAATCCCGCCCGCCGACATTGGCGAGCACAGTCTGGAACATCGGGCCGACCGCCACCCCGAGCCCGACGCCGCCGACCAGCAGCGCCGGGGCGAAATGCGACCAGGCGACGGCCGCATCGGTCCCGAGCACGACGAAGCGCAGCGAGATCATCGAGGCCGCCAGCAGCAGCGCCCCGGCGGCGATCCGCCGGCGCGGCCACAGCGCCCCGAACCGCCCCGAGAGCAGCGAGGCGCCGAGCACGCCGAGCGAAAACGGCAGCGTCGTCAGCCCCGACTGCAGCGGATCGAGCCCGTAGCCGTTCTGCAGATAGAGCGCGAGCACGAGGAAGAACCCCGGGATCCCGGAGAACAGCAGCCCGATCATCACCATGCCGATCACGAAGCCGCGGTTGTCGATCAGGCTGACCGGCAGCAGCTGCGGCCCGCCGCGCGCCGCCTGCCGGCGCTGCCAGCGCACGAACAGCGCGGTCGCGGGAACCGCCGCGGCCATGGTCGCGAAGGACCAGGCCGGCCAGCCGAGCTGGCGGCCCTCGATCAGCGGCGCGATCAGCAGCAGCAGCGCCAGCGCCGCCAGCCCGATGCCGACGAAGTCGTTGCGCAGGCCCGTCGCCCCGGGCAGGTCGGGCACGTATTTCAGCGCGAGCAGGATCGCGAGCAGCCCGACCGGCACGTTGACGAGGAAGATCGGCCGCCAGCCGAGGCCGAACAGGTCGGCGCCGATCAAGAGCCCGCCGATCAGCGGCCCGGACACCGTCGCGAGGCCGGCGGTCAGCCCGAACAGCGAAAACGCCCGGCCGCGCTCGTGCGGGGGGAACAGCGCCGGCACGATGGCGAGGGTCTGCGGCGTCATCATAGCGCCGCCGAGGCCCTGCGCCACCCGCGCGGCGATCAGCCAGCCCATGCCCGGCGCGAGGCCGCACAGCGCCGAGCCGAGCGTGAACACCGCGACGCCGGCGATGAACATCCGCCGCCGGCCGAGGATGTCGCCGAGCCGGCCGAACGGCAGCAGGCCGAGCGCGAAAACCAGGATGTAGGCGGCCACCACCCATTCGATCTGGCTGTCGGAGGCGGCGACGGCGCGCTGCATGCTGGGCAGCGCCACGTTGACGATCGACACGTCGACCATGTTCATGAAGCCCGCCATCAGCAGCACGAACATGGCGATCCAGCGCCCGGGGTGGGGCGCCGGCTGCGCGGCGTCGCTGGCGTTCGTCATGCCGATGTCCCCGGCCGGGCCTGCGGCCCGACTGCTGTCCCGGACCGGGCCTGTGGCCCGGCTGCTGTCGCCGGCCGGGCGCGCGGCCCGGCTTCGCCGATGCGAGCTAGGCCGATCCGCGCCGGTTGCGAGGGCGGGGCGGCGAAGGATCGCGCCCCGCCGGGGTCACAGCCGCTCGACCGCGAGCGCGATGCCCTGGCCGCCGCCGATGCACATGGTGACGAGCCCGTAGCGCCCGCCGGTCCGCTCCAGCTCGTACAGCGTCTTGATCGTCAGGATCGCGCCGGTGGCGCCGACCGGGTGGCCCAGCGCGATGGCGCCGCCGTTGGGGTTCACCTTCGCCGCGTCGAGGCCGAGCTCGCGGTTCACCGCCAGCGCCTGCGCCGCGAAGGCCTCGTTCGATTCGATGACGTCGAAATCCCCGACCGACAGCCCGATCTTCTCCAGCAGCCTGCGCACCGCCGGAATCGGCCCGAGGCCCATCACCTGCGGCGGCACGCCGGCGGTGGCGTAGCCGAGCAGCCGCGCGCGCGGCTTCAGCCCCGCCCGTTCGGCGGCGGCCGCGGTCGCGAGCACCACCGCCGCCGCGCCGTCGTTGATGCCGCTGGCGTTGCCCGCGGTCACCGTGCCGTCCTTCTGGAACGCCGGGCGCAGCTTGGCCAGCGCCTCGGCCGTGGTCGATTTCGGATGTTCGTCGGTGGACCAGGCGATGGTGTCGCGCTTCACCCTGACCTCGATCGGCGCGATCTGGCTGGCGAAGCGGCCGCCGGTCAGCGCCGCCGCGGCGCGGGTCTGGCTCTCGAGCGCGAAGGCGTCCTGATCCTCGCGGGTGATCCCGTGTCCGGCCGCGACGTTCTCGGCGGTGACGCCCATGTGGCCGGTCCCGAACGGGCAGGTCAGCGCGCCGACCATCATGTCGACCGCGGCGGCGTCGCCCATCTTCTGGCCGAAGCGCACCGCGCTCATCGCATAGGGCGCGCGCGACATGCTTTCGGCGCCGCCGGCCAGCGCGAATTCGGCGTCGCCCAGCGCCAGCGCCTGCATCGCCGAGGCGATGGCCTGCGCGCCGGAGCCGCACAACCGGTTGACGTTCATCGCCGGGGTGGTCTCGGGCACGCCCGCCTCCACCGCCGCGACCCGGCTGAGGTACATGTCGCGCGGCTCGGTGTTGATGACATGGCCGAACACCACCTGGCCGATCTGGCCGCCCTCGACGCCGGAGCGCTCCAGCGCCGCGCGCGCGACATGCGCCGCCAGCGCGATCGGCGGGATCGCCGCGAGGCTGCCGCCGAAGGTTCCGATGGCGGTGCGCGCGCCGTCGAGGATCACGATATCTGCCGTCATGGTCAGGTCCCCCCAGATTGATCGTCCCACCCTTCGCGCGCGCGAGGGTTCCGCGCAAGCCCCGCGCGGCTCGCTTTCCAAGCCTTCGGGTTCGTGTATAGTCCGGGGCTTCAGCAGGGGCGCGGGGGTCGCGCGCCCGTCAGGGAGCCGGCGTGCAGGTCCTCATCGTCGAGCACAACCGGGATCTCGCCCGGATCTGGGCCGGATTCCTCGGGCGGCAGGGCATGGTCTGCGCGCTGGCCGGCGGGCCGGCCGAGGCCTATGCCGCGCTGCGGGCGCAGGCGTTCGACGCGCTGGTGCTCGACATGGAGCTGCCCGAGGGCGAGGCGATCGCGGTCGCCGACTTCGCGACCTACCGCAATCCCGAGATCCCGATCATCGCCGTCACGGCGCGCGGGTTCTTCTCGGACGGCGCGATCTTCGAGCTGATCCCCAACGCCCGCGGCCTGCTGCGCTCGCCCTTGCGGCCCGAGGACATGGCCGCGCTGGTCGAGCATTACGGCGCGCGCTCGGCCGCCGCGGTC
>CAYTMB010000322.1:0-3489 GCA_964438465.1 uncultured Rhodovulum sp.
GGCCCGTCCACCACGCCACCGCGCGCAAAGGCCGCGACGCGACCGCTTGAAAACGCGGCGCCTTTCGCAAACGGCGACAGCCCGCCGAGCAGCGCCTGCAACCCGCTGCCGACCGCCGATCCGACCGAGGCCTGCACCGGCGCCAGCGCCTGGTTCAGCACCGCGCTCGACAGGCTGCGCCCGATCCCGGAAAACACCTCCGACAGCCGCTTGCCGTCGAACACCAGCCCGTCGAACGCCCGGCTCAGCGAGGTCGTCACCGACCGCGACATGCCCGTGGCCTCGCGCCCGGCGTCCTTGAGGCTGCCGCCCACGCCGTCGAGCTCGCGCCGAAACGCCGCCGTCACGTTCTCCAGCCCGGTCAGGCTGCCTTCCAGCCCGGCGAGCTGCGCCTCGAACCGCCCGAAATCGCCGTCGTTGTCGGCCATGAATATCTCCAGAAGTCAGGGGTTCGGCGGCCCGTCGGGAAACCGCGCGCGCAACTCGTCCAGCCCCGCCCGGGTCAGCGCCGCCGGCCCGTCGCCGAGACCGGCGAGCAAAAACAGCTCGGCCGGCGTCAGCGCCCAGAAGACCTCGGGCGCCAGCCGCAGCTCGACCATGCCCAGCCGCATCAGCCGGGGCCAGGCGACGCGGCTCACGCCGCGCCGTCCTCGCCCGGGATGGTGAAGGTCAGCTTCAGCAGCCGCGCCGCCGCCTGCGCCGCCTCCAGCGGCCCGCCGTCGATGGTGCGCGCCAGCAGATCGGCCTCGCTGATCCGCCAGCCGCCGCCGTTCAGCCCGGCGGTGATCAGGCAGATCAGATCCTTCACGCGAAAGCCGCCGGTCTCGAACCGCGCGATCATCTCCATCAGCGACTCGGCCTTCAGCCGCGCCTCCAGCTCGGCCAGCGCGCCGAGCGTCAGCCGCATCACCCGCAGCTCGCCATCGACCGACAGCGCGACCTCCCCGCGAAACGGGTTGGCCATCAGATCGCCTCGAAGCTCACGGCCCCGGCCGAGGCCAGCGCGATCTCGTAGACCGCCTCGCCGTCGTGCTGGCCCGAATACTCGATGCTGGTGATCTGGAACGGCCCGCGCACGATCCCGAAGTCCGGGATGATGACCTGGAACGCCGGGATCTCGCCGGCGAAGAAGATCTCCCGCGCCCGCGCGTCGGTCGCCTCGTCGCGGAACACCCCCGATCCGCTGATCGCGGCGCTGCGCACGCCGGCGCCCGCCAGCAGCTCGCGCCAGCGGCCGGCGCTGCCGAGGTTGGTCACGTCGACCGTCTCGGCGTTGAAGGCGATGCGCGTCGCGCGCAGGCCGGCGATGGTCTCGAAGGCGCCTGCGCCGGTCAGATCCAGCTTGATCAGCAGATCCTTGCCTCTTTGGGCGGCCATGATCCTGTCCTCTCGAAATGAAGGTTATTCGTCGCCGTCCACGACCGCGCGGAACCGCAGCGCCACGCGCCGCTTCTCCGGCGCCGGCCCCCGCTCGGCCCTGGCCTGCACGAAGCGCAGCGCCACCAGCCGCCCGGCGTCGAGCGCCAGCGGCGCATCGACGAGGCAGGCGCAGACCGCGCCCGCGATGCGCTTGGCGCGGTCGAACCCGTCGCGCCCCGAATGCACCGCGACGGTGAAGTCGTGCACCGCGCCGCGGCTGGTCTGGGTGTCGTTCGCGCGCACGCTCTCCTCGCCGAGCGTCACATGCTCGCCGAAGGCGCCGTCGCCCCGCGCCGGCGGCGGCGCGTCATGGATCGCGTCGCCGACAAGCGCCGCCAGCGCCGCGTCGCCCGCCAGCCGCCGGTAGACCGCCGCCTGCAGGCTCGCCGCAAATTCGTAGCTCACGGCAGCACGCCCTCCTCGGCGGTGATTTCCAGATACCGGCCGCCCGCGTCCGCCTCGGCGACCGTCAGGATGTCGAACACCCGCGCGCCCTCGCGCAGCCGCTGGTCCGGCCGCGGCCGCGACGCCGCGCCCAGCGGCGCCGCCCGCACCAGGATGCGGTAGCGCACCCGCGGCATCGCCATCCCGGCGACGAAGGCCTCGCGCCCCGACCGCGCCGCGACATCCGCCCACAGCGCGCCCAGCGTGCGCCAGACCGTCTCGACCCCGCCCGACCCGTCCGCGACGCTCTCGCGCGCCTCCAGCGTCAGCTGGCGCGTCAGCCGCACCCCGGCGCTCATGACAGACCGATCCGCGTCGCGCGGTACGCCTCCAGCAGCACCAGCACCCCGAACGGCATCGCGCCCGCGACCCCGCCCGCCTCGGCGCGAGTCTCGTAATACTGCGCCGCCAGCAGGAACACCGCCTGCCGCAGGTCGGCCGGAACCGCGTCCCAGTCCTCGCCGAACCCGGCGGTGAACCGGATCTCGGCGTGCCCGGCCCGCGGGATCCGCGGCAGGCTGCGGCCGAACCGCCCGACCAGCCGCGGCCGCTGGCTGTCGCGCAGCACCGACCAGGCCTCGGGCCCGACCTCGGTCGCGGCGCCCTCGGCGTCGACCAGGCTCACGCTCTCGACCGAGCGCACCGGCCCGATCGGCAGCCCCTGGCTGGCGTCCTCCTTCCAGCGCGTCACCGTCCAGGAGAACGGCCGCGCCAGCAGCGCCAGCCCGATGCGCGCCTCCACCGCCGCCATCGCCGCGCGCAGGTACAGCTCCAGCACCGCGTCGAGCGCGCCGTCGTCGGCGAAGCCGGTCCCGAGCCGCAGATGCTCGGCGAAGGCCCGCACCGGCGCCGCCTCGGACGCCGGCGCGCTCAGTTCGGTCAAGATCATGGCGAAATCCTCACTGCGGGCGTCTCGCCCGATGCGATCCGGATGACGACCGAGCGGCTCAGCACCCGGTCGTCGCTGGTTCGGACCCGGCTCGCGACCAGGTAGACCCGGCCCGGGGCCCCGCCCTCGAACACCGCCCAGGACCGGTGCGCGTCGTGCTCCTGCACCCGCACCACCAGCGGCGGCGCCTCGACCGCGCCCGACCGCACGCTCCAGCCGAGATCGCGCAGCACCCGCTCGCGCGGCGCGAGATAGCCCCGCCGCCAGTCGATCAGATAGGTGACGGGCGCGTCGGGCGGCTTCAGAACGTATCCGCTCATCGCCGGAACCCCTTGAGATCACATGAAACGACACGCCCCCGCATCGCCCGAGCGGAGGGAGGAGCAGCGACTGGAAGACGCGGAGGCGTGCCACGATCCGCCCCGGAAAACCGGAGCGGGCCGTCTCGGGCGGCGAGGCCCGGTCGGGATCCCTCGGGACCCGTCAGGCCGCCGCGAACCTCAGGAGCTTGATCGCCGCAAAATCGCTGACGTCGCCGCCGATGCGCTTGGTGGCGTAGAACAGCACATGCGGCTTCGCGGAGAACGGATCGCGCAGGATCCGCAGATCCGGCCGCTCCGCCACCGTATACCCCGCCCGGAAATCTCCGAACGCCACCGCGAAGGCCCCCGCCGCGATGTCGGGCATGTCCTCGGCGATCAGCACCGGATAGCCCATCAGCCGCGCCGGCTCGCCCG
>CAYTMB010000323.1:0-1457 GCA_964438465.1 uncultured Rhodovulum sp.
GCCGGGCGGGCGCCCGCCGAAATGGGAACTGTTGCCAGTCGCGCGGATTGTGCATATTCGGCGCAAAGAGCAGATGGCAGGGCAGATGCAGCAGGACGGGACCGGCGCCTTTCACGTGGGCGTCATCATGGACGGCAACGGCCGCTGGGCCGAAAGCCGGGGGCTGAACCGGATCGTCGGGCATTCCCGCGGCGCGCGGCGCGTGACCGAGATCGTGCGCGCCTGCCCGGATCTGGGCGTCACCCATCTCACGCTCTATGCGTTCTCGACCGAGAACTGGCGCCGGCCGCTGGCCGAGGTCGAGGGGCTGATGCGGATTTTCCGCTCCTATATCGAGCGCCAGATGCAGGGCCTCGCCGAGAACGACGTGCGGGTGCGCTTCATCGGCATGCGCCACCGGGTGCCCGCCCGGCTGCGCCGGCTGATGGTCGAGCTGGAGGCGCGCACCGCGCAGTGCCGCGGGCTGAACCTGTCGATCGCCATCGACTACGGCGGCCGCGACGAGCTGACCCGGGCGGTGCAGGCGATCGCCGGGCGGGTCGCGGCGGGCGAGATCGCGCCCGAGGCGATCTGCGCCGATACGCTGACCGGCGCGCTCGACACCTGCGCCTTGCCCGATCCCGATCTGATCATCCGCACCTCGGGCGAATACCGGGTGTCGAACTTCCTGCTGTGGCAGACGGTCTACGCCGAGTTCGACTTCCCCGCCATCGCCTGGCCCGACTTCGGCGCCGCCGAGTTCGCCGAGGCCGTCGCCGGCTTCCGCCTGCGCCAGCGCCGGTTCGGCGAGGTCGCGGCCGCCCCGGCCGTGGCGCTCTGAGAGGGCGCCGCGCCGGCGGCTACCGCAGGTTGCTCGCGAGGCTGGTGTGGGCGAAATGCCGGGAGGCGTCGAGCAGGCCCGGCACATGCAGCAGCGCCTGTTCCTCGACGTTGCTGCGCTTCTCGAATTCGTAGACCAGCGCGGTCACCTGATGCGCGTCGGTGAACGGCATGCGCCGCACCGCATCGGGCAGCGCGTTGTCGGCGTGCATCCAGGCCTGCAGCGTCGCGAGGCTGGCGCGGCCGCCGCTGTCCGACAGCGGACTGTCCGACACCACGAGCACGATCACCCGGAAATAGCCCTTCGGCGCCGAGAACAGCGCCCGGAAGATGTCGGCGAGCGCGAAGGACTCCACCTTGCCGATCTTCGTCGACCATCGCGCCAGCCCGTCCAGCGGCGCGCCGGACATGTCGAACTGCTCGACCCGGGTGGCGATCGCGAAGCCGCCGGGCGCGCCGAGGAATCCCGAGCCGAGATAGCCCGCCTCCGCGAGCGCCTCCGTCAGCGCGTCGCTGACGTCGCCGAGCGTCGGATCGGGACGCTCGGGCGACACGACGGCGCGCCGGTCGATCAGCGCCCGCGCCGATGCGGCGGGCGGCGGCCAGGGGAGCAACTGCGACAGGAACGCCGTCGGATC
>CAYTMB010000323.1:1557-3475 GCA_964438465.1 uncultured Rhodovulum sp.
GGGCTGGCGGGCGCAGCCGCGACAAGGGCCAGTTCGGCGCGGCGCAAACGCTCGGCGGCGCGGTCGACCGCGTCGAGGCGTTCCGCGGCGATGTCCACCGCAGCGACCATGCCGGTGGTTTCGGCGAGGGCCGAGGCCACGGCGTCGACATCCAGCTCGGCCTGGTCCCGCTCCGCGTGCAGGAGTTCGACGATCACCGGATGTGGATCCGGAGTCGCCTCCACCTCCGCCAGCGCGGCGGCGACCTCGCGGCGCCTCGTCTCGGCGAGATCGAACGCCTCCTCGTCCGCCGCGATCTGGTCCGAAAGCTCCGGCGCGCCTTCGCGCAGGAGCGCAAGCAGCTCGCGCCGATAGGACGCCAGGCCGAGGCGTTCCTCAAGGAGGCCGCTGGCGTGGCGCCACCACGCCTCCTCGGTGAAGACATTGAGCGCCGCGAAGGCCTTTTCCGTAAGGGCGGATTCGGGCGCCTGCGCCGCGAGCGATCCAATTCCCTCGACGCCCTCGAATGCGAGGACATACGCGCCGGTGGCGTCGGCGGCGCCGCTCGTGACCATCGCGGTCCAGCGCCCCGGGGCCGGGGCGTCGAGGTCGACCCGGACTTCGACCCCGGTCGCCCAGGGCTCGACAGGCGCCGCATGGGCGCGCCCATCCGGCGCGATCACGACGAGGGCGCCGGAGAAGTCGTCGGGCTTCAGGGCGACCGATGCGCGCTCGCCTGCATCGAACTCGAAGTCGTAGAAGGCGTATTGCCGTCCGGCGTAGGTCGGTCCGTGCCAGGACAGTTCGCCGCGCAGCTCGGTGGCGGCCGCCTCGGCGGCGAGCGGGGACAGGAGGAGCAGCGTGGCCATCAGAACGATGCGCATTTCCGGCCCTCGGTTCATTCGGGATCGGTCTTGGCTTCCTTCAGAAAGAACAGCACGCCGATGGCGGCGACCACCAGCGACTGCAACGGCGCGAGCCAGATATTGGACAGGTCGAGCAGCGCGAGCCGGCGCTCGGCGTCGGTCTGTCCATCATCGAGATCGACGAAGGCCTGGCCGAACACCGAGGCGAAGATCGCCAGCAGGTAGAACGCCGACAGCGCCGTGGCCAGGTGACTGAAGCCGCGGCGAACGCCCAGCGCCGGGTCGCTCGCCTTCATGGCGTCGGCCGCGAAGACGCTGACCATCAGGGCCAGCGTCGGCAGGACGTTCGGCAGCGCCCAGCCCCAGGCGCGCTGCGCCTCGGCGCCGTACACTCCGCCGATGGACTGGACCACCAGGATCCCGAAGAGGATCGCGGAGAACGGGAACCACAGCAGAGCGAGGCGCCACCGCGCCTTGTCCAGGCTGATGACCGCCGGACCGTCCGCCACCGACCCCTCCCGCTCTCGGGTTCGCCCGGCGAGCATAGCAGAAAATCGGCGGCGACGCGATCCGTTGTCGCGCGCTCAGGCCCCGCGATACGGCTGGACGTATTGCAGCGCCATGTCCCAGGGGAAGAAGATCCAGGTGTCCTGGCTGACCTCGGTGATGTAGGTGTCGACCATCGCGCGGCCCTGCGGCTTGGCGTAGACCGTGGCGAAATGCGCCTTGGGATACAGCCGGCGCACCAGCTCCAGCGTCTTGCCGGTGTCCACCAGGTCGTCGACGACCAGGATGCCCGAGCCGTCGCCCATCAGCGCCGCGTCGGGGGCCTTCAGCACCACCGCGTCCGCCTGCTGCTGCCAGTCGTAGGACTTGACCGAGATGGTGTCGACCATGCGGATGTCGAGCTCGCGCGCGACGATCATCGCCGGGGCCATGCCGCCGCGGGTGATCGCCACCACCGCCCGCCAGGCCCCGTCGTCGGGGCCCTGCTTGTCCAGCCGCCAGGCCAGCGCGCGGCTGTCGCGGTGGATCTGGTCCCAGGAGATGTGGAAGCCCTTCTCGTGCGGCAG
>CAYTMB010000324.1:0-3474 GCA_964438465.1 uncultured Rhodovulum sp.
CGTCGATGGTGACCTTGCGCTCGGAGGCGCGCAGGATGTCGGCGAGGCATTCCTGGGTCATGTCGAGGTTGATGTCGCGCCCGACCAGGCTCGCGAAGGCGAACAGCCGGTTCAGCGCGCCCTCCAGCACCCGCACGTTCGAGCTGATCCGGTGGGCGAGGAACTCCATCACCCCCGGCCCGATGGTGATCCCCGGATGGTCGAGCAGCTGCGCCTCGGCCTTGGACTGCAGGATCCCGAGCCGCAATTCGTAATCGGTCGGGTGCAGGTCGACCACCAGCCCCCATTGCAGCCGCGACTTGATCCGCTCCTCCAGCCCGTCGATCTCGCCCGGCGCGCGGTCGGCCGAGATCACGATCTGCTTGTGCTGGTCGATCAGCGCGTTGAAGGTGTGGAAGAACTCGTCCTGGGTCGAATCCTTGCCGGCGATGAACTGCACGTCGTCGACCATCAGCACGTCGACCGAACGGAACAGCTCCTTGAAGCCGTGCATCTCCTTGAAGCGGATCGCCGAGATGAAGCGGTACATGAACTGCTCGGCCGACAGGTACAGCACCCGCGCCGAAGCATCGCTCTGGCGCAGCTCCCAGGCGATGGCGTGCATCAGATGCGTCTTGCCGAGGCCGACGCCGCCATAGAGGAACAGCGGGTTGAAGCTGACCGCGCCGCGCTCGGCCACCCGGCGGGCGGCGGCGTGGGCCAGCTCGTTCGGCTTGCCCACCACGAAGGTGTCGAAGGTGAAGCGCGCGTCGAGCGGCGACTGCGGCAGCTCCACGTCGGCGTTGGTCTGGAACTCGACCGTGCGCAGCGCCGGGGCCGCGCGCAGCGGCGCCTCCGCGGCGCGGGCGGCCGGGCCGTCGGCGGCCTCGGCGACGCCGAACTCCAGCCGGCTGATGGTCTGGCCCTCCTGCAGCAGCAACTGCCGAATCGGCTCGCCGTAGTTGCGCGACACCCAGGTCCCGATGAAGCCGGTCGGCGCGGCGAAGCGCCCGACGCCGCGCTCGGCGCCGAGATAGACCAGCGGGTCGATCCAGTTGCGGCAGGCGTCGCTGCCGATCTGCGCCTGCAGGGCGGGCCGCATCCGCGACCAGATCGCCTGGGGCGTGTCATCACCGTCATGCGCCATCGCAGAGGTCATCGCGCTGGCCGCGCGCAGCCGGCCCGGCAGGCCGAGCGGAGCGTCGCGGTGGCGGAAAACCGGAACGGCGCTGCGGCGATCATGGACGTGCCCCCCAAAATTATCGTGCGGTCCTTGTTCATCGGACCATAGCTGAAGATGCGACCGGTCAAGCACCAGCGTACAACACCCGACGGGTTACTTAGCGCGTCTTCTGGCGCAGAGATCTTGCACCATGGAGAGCCTGGGACGGTGACGTTTTGGCGACACTTTCGCGGTCCCTCAGGCAATCTGTTGGCATGTTTTACTTCCGGTGTCATCGGCAGGATTCGAACGGTGACAATCGAACATACCGAAGGCCGACCGAGCGGACAACCGGACCGAAGCCGGAACATCGTCGCGGGGCGGGACCGGGCCCCGCGTGACGGCGGCGCGACAAAAAAAGCGCGCCGCAGCGGCGCGCTTGCTGTCTCGGGGGCGCCGCAGCGCCGGGCGTCAGGCGGTGGCGGTGAGCGCCTTGACCCGTCCGGCGAGGCGCGAGATCTTGCGGCTCGCGGTGTTCTTGTGGGCGACGCCCTTGGTCACGCCGCGCATGATCTCGGGCTGCGCCACGCGCAGCGCCTCCGCCGCGACCGCCTGATCGCCGCCGGCGATCGCTTCTTCGACCTTGCGGATGAAGGTGCGGATGCGCGAGCGACGCGCCTTGTTCACTTCGGTGCGGCGCTCGGTCTGGCGTGCGCGCTTCTTGGAGGACGGCGAGTTTGCCATGTTGCTTCGAATCCGGTCCGGTTGTCTGGGCTAAATCAGGGGGCGTCCATACGCGCGTCGCGGCGGGCTGTCAACCGCGCTCGCGCCGCCGGGCGCGGTCGTGGCCTCACCGCCCGCGAAACTGCGGCGTGCGTTTCTCGTTGAAGGCGGCCATGCCCTCGGCCTGGTCCTCGGTCGAGAACATCGCGCTGAACAGCCGGCGCTCGAAGGTCAGCCCCTCGCGCAGCGTGGTCTCCTCGCTGCGGTTGACCGCCTCCTTGACCGCGCGCACCGCCAGCGGCGACTTCTGCGCGATCTTGCCGGCGGTCTCGCGCGCGTCGCGCAGCAGGTCCGCGGCCGGGATCACCCGGCTGACCAGCCCGGCGCGCTCGGCTTCGGCGGCGTCCATGAACCGCCCGGTCAGGCACATCTCCATCGCCTTCGACTTGCCCACCGCCCGGGCCATCCGCTGGGTGCCGCCCATCCCGGGGATCACCCCGAGGTTGATCTCGGGCTGGCCGAACTTCGCCGTGTCGGCGGCGAGGATGAAGTCGCACATCATCGCCAGCTCGCAGCCGCCGCCGAGGCAGTAGCCCGCCACCGCCGCGATGATCGGCTTGCGCACCCGGCCGATCGCCTCGGTCGGTCCGGCGAAATGGTCGTGCAGGAACATGTCGACGAAACCCTTGTCGGCCATCTCCTTCACGTCCGCGCCGGCGGCGAAGGCCTTGTCCGAGCCGGTCAGCACGAAGGCGCGCACCGAAGGGTCGGCGTCGAGCGCGCCCAGCGCCGCCGCCAGCTCGTTGAGCAGCTGCGAATTCAGCGCGTTGAGCGCATCGGGCCGGTTGAGCCGGACGGTCGCCACATGATCCTCGACATCGACGATCAGGGTCTCGTAGGCCATGTGGTCCTCCTGGCGGTTGCGGCGCACAGCTTTAGCGCCGGCCCCGGCGCGATCAACCCTGGCAGGCCGGGCAGTGGAAGCTCGAGCGCCCGGCCTGAACCTGCCGCGCGATGGCGCCGGCGCAGCCCGGCGTGCGGCAGGGCTCGCCCGCGCGGCCATAGACCGCAAAGCTGTGCTGGAAATACCCCAGCTCGCCGTCGGCCTGCCGGTAATCGCGCAGCGACGATCCGCCCGCCGCGATCGCCTCGACCAGCACCGCCCGGACCGCCGCGGCCAGCCGCTCGGCCTCGTCCCCCGTCACCGCGCCCGCCCGCCGCAGCGGCGAGACATGCGCGCGCCACAGCGCCTCGCAGACATAGATGTTGCCCAGCCCCGCGACGACATGCTGGTCGAGCAGCACCGCCTTGACCGGCGTGAACCGCCCCGCCAGCCGCGCCGCCAGATACCGCCCGTCGAAGCCGTTGCCCAGCGGCTCCGGCCCCAGCGCCGCCAGCAGCCTGTGGCCCTCCAGCGCCGCGGTCGGCCACAGATCCATCGCCCCGAACCGGCGCGCGTCGTTGAAGGTGACCCGCGCGCCGCCCTCGATGTCGAGCACGACATGGTCGTGCTTGCCCGGCGTCGCCAGGTCGTGGTGAAACGCGCCGACCGGCGCGCCGGAGACGAGGATCCGCCCCGACATGCCCAGATGCACGATCAGCGTCTCGCC
>CAYTMB010000325.1:0-3444 GCA_964438465.1 uncultured Rhodovulum sp.
CGCGCAAGCTGCTGGAGATCCACGGGGTGAAGCGCGACCCGCGCACGATCCTGCCCTATCACGACCACAACGGCGCGGCGCAGCGGCCGCGGCTGCTCGCGGCGCTGGCCGAGGGCCGCTCGGTGGCGCTGGTCTCGGACGCCGGCACGCCGCTGGTCGCCGACCCGGGCTACCGGCTGGCGGTCGAGGCGATCGCGGCCGGCCATGCGGTGCTGTCGGCCCCGGGCGCCTCGGCCCTGCTGGCGGCGCTGGCGGTGGCCGGCCTGCCGACCGACCGCTTCCTGTTCGCGGGCTTCCTCCCGCCGCGCGAGGCGGCCCGGCGCACGGCGCTGGCCGAGCTGGCGGCTGTCCCCGCGACGCTGGTGTTCTACGAATCGCCGCGCCGGCTGGCCGCCAGCCTCGCCGCGATGGCCGCGATCCTCGGCGCCGACCGCCCGGCGGCGGTCTGCCGCGAGCTGACCAAGCGCTTCGAGCAGGTCCGCCGCGGCGCGCTCGCGACGCTCGCGACCGAGCACGCGGGCGAGCCGCCGCCGAGGGGCGAGATCGTCGTCGTCGTCGGCCCGCCCATCGCCCGCGCGGTCGGCGCCGAGGCGCTGGATCGGGCGCTGGCCGCCGCGCTGGCCGGGATGTCGGTCAAGGATGCGGCCGCGCAGGTCGCGGCCGAGCTGGGATTGCCGCGGCGCGAGGTCTACGCCCGGGCGCTGGCGCTGTCGCGGGCCGGACGGGACGACGGTTAACCAGTCAGCGCCCCGCCCCTTGGCCCATCCATGCCCGCGCGCTAGGCTGCCATCATGCACAGCGCCCTCGCCCACCACTCCGGCCACGCCGCGGAAGAGACCGCCGCCCGCCGCTATCTCGCCGACGGCGCCCGCCTGCGCGCTTCGCGCTGGCGCTGCCCGGAGGGCGAGCTCGACCTCGTGGTCGAATTCCCCGGCGAGATCGTCTTCGTCGAGGTGAAGGCCCGCCGCGCCCATGACGCCGGGGCGGTCTCGGCCCGGCAATGGGCGCGCATCGGCGCCGCAGCGACCCGCTTCCTCGCCGAGGAGACCGACGGCGCCACCGCCTGCCGCTTCGACCTCGCGCTGGTCGACCGCTCCGGCCGGCTCGAGCGGATCGAGAACGCCCGCAGCTTCGACGGCTGGTAGCGCCGCCCGCGCGCCGCCGGTCGCGCCGCGCCGCCTGTGGATAACTTCGCCTTCGACATTTTTTTGCTGCATTATCAATGAATTGATATCCGTCACATCGTGTTACGCCCCGTCGCCGGGGCTTGCGCCGCTGCGCGGCCTCGTCCAAGACTGCGCCCCGGAGCCCGGGGGAGATCCAGATGCCGCTCAACGTCGCCGTCCAGATGGACCCGATCCAGTCGATCAACATCGACGGGGACTCGACCTTCCGCATCATGGAGGAGGCCCAGGCGCGCGGCCACCGGCTGTTCTACTACACCCCCGACCGGCTGGCCTTCGAGGAGGGCCGCGTCACCGCGCGCGGCTGGCCGGTCGAGGTCCGGCGGGTCAAGGGCGACCACTTCACGCTGGGGGCCGAGACCGAGATCGACCTCGCCAGCCAGGACGTGGTCTGGCTGCGCCAGGACCCGCCCTTCGACATGGGCTACATCACCACCACCCACCTGCTCGACATGCTCGCGCCCGGCACGCTGGTGGTCAACGACCCGTTCTGGGTGCGCAACTTCCCCGAGAAGCTGCTGGTGCTGCGCTTTCCCGAGCTGACGCCGCCGACCACCATCGCGCGCGACCTCGCCACCCTGCGCGCGTTCAAGGCGCGGCACGGCGACATCATCCTCAAGCCGCTCTACGGCAACGGCGGCGCCGGGGTGTTCCGGCTCGACCCGAACGACCGCAACTTCGCCGCGCTCTGGGAGGTGTTCGCCGGCATCAACCGCGAGCCGCTGATCGCGCAGAAGTTCCTGCCCGACGTCGCCCTTGGCGACAAGCGGGTGATCCTCGTCGACGGCGAGCCGGTCGGCGCGATCAACCGGGTGCCGCAGGACGGCGAGACCCGCTCGAACATGCACGCCGGCGGCACGCCGGTGAAGGTGGCGCTGACCGAGCGCGACCGCGCGATCTGCGCCGCGATCGGCCCGCTGCTGCGCGAGAAGGGCCAGGTCTTCGTCGGCATCGACGTGATCGGCGGCTGGCTGACCGAGATCAACGTCACCTCCCCGACCGGGCTGCGCGAGCTGGAGCGGTTCGACGGGATCAACGCCACCGGGAAAATCTGGGAGGCGATCGAGCGGCGCCGCCGCGCATGAGCTGGCGGCTCGTCGCGCTCGACCTCGTGCTGCGGCTGCGCGAGAAGCCCTATCTCGCGCGGGAGACCGACTTCGCCCGCGGCCGGGCGCGGATGGAGCGCGAGGCGGCGCGGTTCGCGCTGCCGCGGGGGGCGACGCGCCGCGAGGCGCCGCTCGGGGCGCTGCCGGCGATGCGGATCGACGGGCCGGCGGACGGGCCGGTGATCCTCTGGCTGCACGGAGGCGCCTATTGCCTCGGCTCCGGGCGCACCCATTCCGCCATGGTCGCGGCGCTGGCGCAGCGCGCGGGGGCGGCGGCGACGCTGCCGGACTACCGGCTGGCGCCCGAGCATGTGTTTCCCTGCGCGGTCGAGGACGCGCGGGCGGCCTGGGAGGCGCTGGTCGCCGAGGGCGCGGCGCCCGGCCGGATCGTGCTCGGCGGCGACAGCGCGGGCGGCGGGCTCGCCTTCGGGCTGCTGCGCGAGCTGCTGGCCGAGGGGCGGCCGGGGCCGGCGGCGGTGGTCGCGTTCAGTCCCTGGACCGACCTGACCGGGACGAGCGCCAGCCTCAGGAGCCTCGCGCGGCGGGATGCGCTGATCCCGGTGCGGCGCTTCGCCGAGATCCGCGACCTCTACCTCGGCGGGGCGGATCCGGGCGATCCGCGGGCTTCGCCGGCCTTCGGGCGGTATGTCGGGGCGCCGCCGGTGCTGATCCAGTCGAGCGGGGCCGAGGCGCTGCGCGACGACGCGCGGCTGATGGCCGCGCGGCTGCGCGAGGACGGCGCCGCAGTCGCGCACGAGGAGAGCCCGTCGGTCCCGCATGTCTGGCAGATGTACCACGGGATCGTGCCCGAGGCGGACCGCGCGCTGGACCAAGCGGCGGCGTTCATCCGGGGCGTATCAACTTGATACGCCAGTCATAGCATTGATTTCAAATGATTATATCGGAGTCCGAAAGTTATCCACAGGAACGATAGCTGTCATACTGGCGCCGGAGCCGGATGAGATTGGAGCGCGCGGGCGCCGCATTCGCTTCACCGATTTGTCCGTCGACAAATCGGTGCGCGCCTGCCTGGGCAGGCGCGCACCGATTACGAGCCGACGGTCCAGCCCGGCGCCCCTCGCGCATCGCTCGCAGGGCGCCCCGGGGCGATCAGGCGGCGGCTGCGTCACTCCTCCTCGACGAACACCTCGTCG
>CAYTMB010000326.1:0-3442 GCA_964438465.1 uncultured Rhodovulum sp.
CCGCTGGTCTATCTCGACAACGGCGCCTCGGCGCAGAAGCCGCAGGCGGTGATCGACGCGGTGACCGAAGGCTATGCGATGGACTACGCCAACGTGCATCGCGGGCTGCATTATCTCTCCAGCATCGCGACCGAGAAATACGAGGCGGTGCGCGGGACGGTGCAGCGCTTCCTCGGGGCGGCGCATGCGGAGGAGATCGTCTTCACCACCGGCTCGACGATGGGGATCAACCTCGTCAGCTACGCCTGGGCGGCGCCGCGCCTTGAGGCCGGCGACGAGATCGTGCTGAGCGTGATGGAGCACCACGCCAACATCGTGCCCTGGCATTTCCTGCGCGAGCGGCAGGGGGTGGTGCTGAAATGGGTCGACATCGCCGCCGACGGGTCGCTCGACCCGCAGGCGGTGATCGACGCGATCGGGCCGCGCACGAAGCTGATCGCGGTCAGCCAGATGTCGAATGTGCTCGGCACCGTGGTCGACGTGAAGGCGATCTGCGAAGCGGCGCGCGAGCGCGGCGTGGCGGTGCTGGTCGACGGCAGCCAGGCCGCGGTGCACATGAAGGTCGACGTCGCCGACCTCGGCTGCGATTTCTACGTCGTGACCGGGCACAAGCTCTACGGGCCGACCGGGTCGGGCGCGCTCTATGTCAGGCGCGACCGCTACGCCGAGATGCGGCCGTTCCTCGGCGGCGGCGACATGATCCGCGAGGTGAGCCAGGACGCGGTCAGCTACGCCGAGGCGCCGCTGAAGTTCGAGGCGGGCACGCCGGGGATCGTCTCGACCATCGGGCTCGGGGCGGCGCTCGACTACATGACGGCGCTGGGGATGGAGAACATCGCCGCGCACGAGCGGTCCTTGCGCGACTATGCGTCGGCGCGGCTGGCCGGGCTGAACTGGCTGGACCTGCAGGGGACGGCGCCGGGCAAGGGCGCGATCTTCTCCTTCACGCTGCGGGGCGGGGCGCATCCGCACGACATCTCGACGGTGGTCGATCGCAAGGGCGTGGCGGTGCGCGCCGGGCATCACTGCGCGCAGCCGCTGATGGCGCATCTGGGGCTGACCGCCACCTGCCGCGCCTCGTTCGGGCTCTACAACACCACCGCCGAGGTCGATGTGCTGGTCGCGGCGCTGGAGACCTGCCACGACCTGTTCGCCTGAGCGCGTCGCGGCCCGGCGGCGCCGTCAGCCGCCGCGGCGCAGCGCCGCGCGGATGTCGGCGGGGCGCAGGCCGCCGATGGCGAGCACCGCGAGCGCGTAGCTCGCCATCCCGGCGCCGACCAGCAGCGCGAGCGCGAGGTAGCGCAGCGTCGGGGCGAAGAGCCAGTCCCCGAGCAGCCAGCGCCCCGCGAGCAGCGTCGCGGCCATCACCGCGCAGGCGCCGGCGATGCGCGGCAGCGCGCGCAGCAGCCGGCCGTCGGGCCGCGCCGCCTCGCCCATCGCCTGCGCGCCGCGCCACAGCTGGAACAGCATCACCCAGCCGGCGAGCGTGGTCCCGAGCGCCGCGGCGCTCCAGCCGATCAGCGGCGCGAGCCCCAGCGCCACCGCCGCGTTCACCAGCATCGCATGCACGGCGAAGCGGAACGGCGAGCGGGTGTCCTCGCGCGCGTAATACGCGGGCGAGATCACCTTCTGCAGCACGAAGGCCGGCAGCCCGGCGCCGTAGACGCCGACGGCGAGCGCGGTCGCGGCGGCGTCGGCGGCGGTGAAGGCGCCGCGCTCGAACAGCACCGAGACGATCGCGCCAGGGATCAGCATCAGCGCGACGGCGGCGGGCAGGGTGAGCGCGAGGGTGAACTCGGCGGCGCGGTTCAGCGCGTCGCGCCCGCCGGAGGCGTCGCCCGCCGACAGCCGCCGCGACAGGTCGGGCAGCAGCACGACGCCGATCGCGGCGCCGACCACCCCGAGCGGCAGCTGGTACAGCCGGTCGGCGTAGCTGAGCCAGGCCACCGCGCCGTCGAAGAACGAGCCGACCTGACGGCCGACGAGGAGGTTGATCTGCACCACGCCGCCGGCCAGCACCGCCGGGGTGGCGATGACCGCGAGCCGCTTCAGCTCCGGCGTCAGCCGCGGCCGGCGCGGCCGGATCGCGAGGCCGGCCCGCGCCGCGCCCCACCAGACCAGCGCGAGCTGGGCCACGCCCGCCACCGGCACCGACCAGATCTGCCACAGCCCGATGTTCCCGTTCACCAGCCAGCCGGCGACGAGGAAGGCGATCATCACCAGGTTCATCAGGATCGGCGCCGAGGCGGCGAGCGCGAAGCGGCCGGTGGCGTTCAGCGCCCCCGACAGCAGCGCGGTGAGCGAGATCAGCAGGATGTAGGGAAACGCGATGCGGCCGTAGAGCACCGAGAGGTCGAAGCGCTCGTCGCCGACGAAGCCCGAGGCCATCGCGAAGACCAGCCAGGGCATGATGAGCTGGCCGATCAGCGTGAAGACGATCAGCACCGCGGCGAGGCCCGAAAGCGCGTCGCGGGCGAAGGCGGGCGCGTCCTCGCCGGCCTCGAGCTTCTTGGCGAACATCGGCACGAAGGCGAGGTTGAACGCGCCCTCCGCGAAGAAGCGGCGGAACATGTTGGGCAGCGAGAACGCGATCAGGAACGCCTGCGCCACCGGGCCGGCGCCGAGCAGCGCCGCCATCAGCACGTCGCGCGCGAGCCCGAGCACGCGGCTGAGCATGGTCCAGGATCCCACCGTCAGCAGCGCCGGCAGCAGGCGGATGCCCTTGTGGGGCGCCACCGGCCGCGCGCGGAGTGGGTCGCCGGGCTGGTCCTCGATGCTCATGGCGCCGGAGTGGCAGATCGGGGTGGGATTATCAATGTCGGCGGGGCCGGGCCGCGCTGCATGACGCTGGCGCGCCGACCTCCGCCGTCGCCGGCCCAAACCCGGCATCCGCCCGAAGGGCGGCGGCGCGGCCGCCCGGAGGGTGAAGCGTCGCGCAGCGGGCCGGGATTTCGCCGCCTCCAAGAATTTCCTTTTGATATCAATCACATGATCCCTGTATCAACTTGATACACCGGTGTATCAGCGTGATGCGCCCGGGCGGGATGGCTCAACCGGCGCTTTTTTTCCTGAAGCGTCGTGATGGAATGGACTCGGGCGGGAGTTCCCGATCGCGGCGGCCGGCCCCCCTTGCGGCGGCGCCGGGCGCGCCTTAAAGCCTCGCCATGTCCGAGCCCCAGTCCCCGCCCCAGCACCAGCGCCTGCTCATCGTCGACTTCGGCAGCCAGGTCACCCAGCTGATCGCCCGCCGCCTGCGCGAGGCGCATATCTACGCCGAGATCCACCCGTTCCAGAAGGTCGACGCCGCGTTCCTCGCCGAATTCGCGCCGCAGGCGGCAATCCTGTCGGGCGGGCCGGCCTCGGTCACCGAGCCCGGCAGTCCGCGCGCGGCGCCGGCGATCTTCGATCTCGAGGTCCCCGTGCTCGGCATCTGCTACGGCCA
>CAYTMB010000327.1:0-3441 GCA_964438465.1 uncultured Rhodovulum sp.
AAAGTGCAGGCTTCTGTTGCCAGGTGCCTGCGAACCCCGCCCTGACCGGCTAAGGCCAGGGACTTAAGAAATCGATGTTTCGGACTGCTTACGCAGCCAGACGCATCGGAGCACGGTTGTCATTGGCAACTGTACTTTTCGAGCCGATAACGGTGGCGTCCCGCCGAGTGAAAGCATAACGCCTTTACACGTCCGTCGATCCTGTTTCGACCCCATTCGCCCCCAATGAGGGAAGTCTGGTGGAGTCGCCGGGTACCGCCCCCGGGTCCGAACCGCTTATTCCGCGCGCGTTTATCACCATAGTCCCCTTGCGGAGACATCCGGAATATAGGGCGCCGGCGCGGCGTTTGAAAGGGGCATGCGCAGGGAAACGCGAGGCCCCGCAGCCGCCATGCTAGCCGCGCCGCCCGGTCTGGATCGCGCCGGGCGGCGCGGCTAGCATCGCGGCGCCGCCAGCAGGAGAACCGCCATGTCTTGCCCCTCGCACGTCCGCCCGGTCACGCGGGAGGGGGAGGGCGCCCCGGCCGACGCGGCGCCCGACCGGGTCGTCGCCGGCTCCGGGCGGTCCTCGGTCTGGAACGCCTTCACGGACGCCGCCGGACGCTTTCACGTCGGCCACTGGAGTTCAGAGCCCGGGGTGCGAAGGGTCGCCTACGACGAGACCGAGTTCTGCGTGATCCTCGAAGGCCGCGTGCGGCTGGAAGGGCAGGGCGGCGCGATCGAGTTCGGGCCCGGCGACGCCTTCGTCATCGAAGCCGGCTTCGCCGGGACCTGGGAATCGATCGGCCGCGTCGGCAAGCTCTACGCGATCCTCGAACCCTGACGGCGGCGCAGCCGCACCGCGCCCAGCCCGGCGACGCCGGCCAGCAGCAGCAGGGCGGGGGCGGGCAGCGGCACCGGCGCCACGCCCCGGCCCCGCACCTGATCGGCGATCGCGCCGTGGATCGTCGCGTTCGGATGCACCGGATCGAAGAACGCCAGCAGCTTCGCCGCCTCGTCGCCGCAGTAGGATCCCGGCCCGGCCGCGCTCGGCGGGACGAGGCAGGGGAACGTCGCGTTCGCCACGCCGAACCTCTGCGGATCCGCGAGCAGCTCGTTGAACAGCGCGTACATGTCGACGCTGACCACGTTGATCCCCTTGCGCGCGAGCCCCTCGCTGCGCCGCTCCAGCGTGGCGTTGAACGCGGCCGAGCCGAGCCGCGCCTGTTCCGACGCCAGCGGGTTGCCGCCCAGCGCGAACAGCGGGGCCTTGTCGAGCGACGGCAGGTTGAACAGCACGACGTCCTTCACCCCGAGCTTGCCCAGCGCCCGCGCCCCGGCGGCGACGCCGTTCGCCGCCTTCTTGCCGACCTCGCGCGCCGTGCCGGTCGGAACGCCGTTGAACAGCAGGTCGTTCGCGCCGAACCAGAGGCTCGCCACCGGCCGCTTGCCGAGCTTGCCCGCCGAAGCCGCCGCGAAGGCGTCGATCTGCCCGCCGAGATTGACCACGGGCGGCGACGGAAACGGCCCGTTCGCCAGCGGCTCGACCGCGGCGCCGCCATGGGCGAAATTGCCGGTCGCCAGCCCCTTCGCCGCGAAGTCCGCCGCGACATGCTCGGCCCAGACCGGCCCGTTCGAGAACCGGCCCGCGAAATACGGCGGCGGCGGCGCCTGCCCGCCCGTCGCCGCAAAGAGGTTGCCGTCGTCGCTCAGGCTGTCGCCCAGCGCCCAGAAACTCGTGTAGGACGCCGCCCGGCTCTCCGGCGCCAGTCCCAGCAACGCACAGGCCAGCGCGCCCGCCGCAAGCAATCGCCGCATGTCCCGTCTCCCGTTCCGCCGAAAGAACGCCCAGCTCAAATCCGCGTCCTGCGGCGACGATACCATAGAAATTCCCGCCGCGCGCGGGGAAATCCCGCCCGCCGTCACGGCAGGCTGCTGACCGCCTTCGGCGTCACCTCGCGGATCAGCTTGCGCCGCATCGCCCGGCTGAAGTCGGCGTGATCGTCCGCCATCTCGACGAAGGCGCCCGGCCCGTGGATCACGAAGGTCTCGTAATGCCGCTTCAGGATCCGCCGGGTGATCCCGATCACCAGCCCGTTCACCGTGATCCCGTCGAACAGCGGGCTCGCCTTCGCCGTCGCCGGCGAGATCCCGTCGTTGGTCTCGCCGTCGCCCGACAGGTCCAGCACCCGCTCGGCGCAGCGCGGGCGCTGCGCCAGCGCCGCCGCGCCGAAGGCCATCGCGTTGCCGATCGCGGTGGCGTGGCGCGAGAACCGCCGGCCCTGCCGCTCGAGCTGCGCCGCCACGCCGTCGAGGTCGGCTGCGGTCTCGATCCAGGTCCAGTCCACCGCCACCTGCTGCTGGCGCTGGCCGCTCCATTCGAAGACCAGCAGCGCCACCCGCGCCCGCGGCACCGCGAGGAAGGCCGCCGCCACCTCCGGGTCGCGCAGCGCCGCGACCAGCCCGCCGGCCTGCAGCGCATATTCCTCGGGGTCCACCGACGAGGACACGTCGATGCCCAGCGCCAGCGCCATCCGGCACTCCTGCGCCGCGGCGGGCGCCGCCGCCGCGAGCCAGAGCGCCGCCAGCGCTACCAGGAACCGGTGTTGGGCATCGAGGCCCATGGCTCCGCCGGCGCCTTCGCCTCGCCCTCCTGGATCAGCTCGATCGAGACGCCGTCCGGGCTCTTGATGAAGGCCATGTGCCCGTCGCGCGGCGGCCGGTTGATCGTCACGCCCGCCTCCTGCAGCATCGCGCAGAACGCGTAGATGTCCTCCACCCGATAGGCGAGATGCCCCCAGTGCCGGGTTTCCTTCGGCTCGACCGTCTCGTCCCAGTTCCAGGTCAGCTCGAGATCCGCCGTGCCGTCGGCCTGGTCCGGCGGACAGAGGAACACCAGCGTGTAGCGCCCCTTCTCGTTCTCGATCCGGCGGCGCTCCACCAGCCCCAGCAGCCCGCAGTAGAAGCGCTTGGACTCGTCGATATCGCTGACCCGGACCATGGTGTGCAGATATTTTATCTTCATCTTGCGCTTCCCCTCGTGTCTAATGCCAAATCTGGTAGGGCCGAATCCCACGGCGCCCCCGATCGAGGCTTAACATATGCCGCTGACGCCCGAACAACAGGCCGAAATCGCCGCCGCCCGCGCCGACGTGAAGGTCACCGCCCGCGCCATCGCCCCCGGGATCGAGCCCTGGCTGCACCAGGCGGTGCCGGTGCTCGACCACGGCTTCATCCGGGTGGTCGACTACATGGGCGACGACGGCGCCATCGTGCAGGCCGCCCGCGTCTCCTACGGGGCGGGGACCCGGACCGCGCGCGACGACGCCGGCCTGATCCGCTACCTGATGCGGCACTGGCATTCGACGCCCTTCGAGATGTGCGAGCTCAAGCTCCACGTGAAGCTGCCGGTCTTCGTCGCCCGCCAGTGGATCCGCCACCGCACCGCCAACGTCAACGAAT
>CAYTMB010000328.1:0-3426 GCA_964438465.1 uncultured Rhodovulum sp.
ACCGCGCGCGCCAGCCGTCCAGATCCAGCTAACTCCGAGGCGATCAGCCGGCGACTGTATGACAGGCGTCAACGGGGCGGCGAACGCCGCCCCGAGGTTTTGCGCAGGCCGCTCCGAAGGCGGCCCGAGGGCCGTCAGCCGGCGCGGGCGGCGCCCTGCCGGGCCAGCATCCAGCCGGGATATTCCGCGGGCAGCGCGCTGGCGGCGTCGAGGGCGGCGAGATCCTCGGGGGTGAGCTTCAGCGCGGTCGCGCCGAGGTTGTCGGCGAGCTGCTCGGGGCGGCTGGCGCCGACGATGACGCTGGTCACCACCGGCTGGTGCAGGAGCCAGGCGAGCGCGGTCTGGGCCACGCTGGCGCCGCGGGCCTCGGCGACGCCGCGCAGGGCGTCGAGCACGCCGGGCAGCCGGCCGCGGTCGACCGGGGGGAAGTCGAAGCTGGCCCGGCGGCCGTCGGCGGCCTTGCCCTCGCCGTCGTACTTGCCCGACAGCAACCCGCCCGCGAGCGGGCTCCAGACCATGAGGCCGACGCCCTCGGCGCGCAGCATCGGCGCGATCTCGCGTTCGAGGTCGCGGCCGGCGACGGTGTAGTAGGCCTGCAGCGAGCGGATGCGCGACAGCCCGCGCCGCTCGGCGACGCCCTCGGCGCGCGCCACCTGCCAGGCCGCCCAGTTCGAGACGCCGACGTAGCGCACCAGGCCCTGCCGCACGAGCTGGTCGAGCGCCTCCAGCGTCTCCTCCACCGGGGTCAGCGAATCCTGGCCGTGGATCTGGTAGAGGTCGATGTGGTCGAGCTGCAGCCGGCGCAGGCTGGCCTTGACCGCGTCGAGGATATGGCCGCGCGAGGCGCCGGCGTCGTTCGGGCCGGGGCCGGTGCGGCCGAAGGCCTTGGTGGCGATCACCACCGATTCGCGGCGGATCCCGAGGTTCCTCAGCGCCTGGCCGGTGATCTCCTCGGATCCGCCTTCCGAATAGACGTCGGCGGTGTCGATGAAGTTCACGCCGGCGTCGAGCGCGGCGCGGATCAGCGCCTCGGCCTCGGCCTGGCCGAGCTTGCCGATCTTGCTCCACATCTCGCCCTTGCCGCCGAAGGTCATGGTGCCGAGGCAGAGCTCCGATACGAGGAGACCGCTGCCGCCGAGGGAATTGTACCGCATTGCCTGTTCCTTTCGTCGCCGGTCCGGGGCCCGGACCGCCTGCCGGGAATGTGGCGCATGCGCCGCCGCGTCCCTAGACCGATGCGCGCCGCCTCTTGCACGATCCGATCAATCCGGCGAGGATGCGCCGCGAGAGGATCCCCCATGACCGCGATCGACGAATTCCGCGCCCGGATCGCCGGCGCCGCCCGTCCGGGGCGCTGGCCCACGCCGATCCCCGGCGTGACGCTGATGCGCGCCGATGCCCCGTCCGACCCCGGCGGGGTGATCTATTCGCCGGTGATCTGCTTCGCGGCGCAGGGGCGCAAGCGGCTGCTGCTGGCGGACCGCGCCTACAGCTACGATCCGGCGCAGTACCTGATCGTCGCGGTCGACCTGCCGGTGATCGCCGGCGTGGTCGAGGCGCCCTATCTCGCGCTGAGCCTCGCGGTCGAGCCGGCGCGGCTGGCGGCGCTGCTGCTCGACATGCCGGGCGGCGACGGGCCGCGGGCGCAGGGCATCGGCATCGGGCCGCTCGACGCAGACCTGCTCGACGCGCTGCTGCGGCTGCTGCGGCTGATGGACCGTCCCGGCGACGCGGCGGTGCTGGCGCCGCTGATCGAGAGGGAGATCCTCTACCGGCTGCTGTGCGGGCCGCAGGGGCCGATGCTGCGCCAGATCGCGCTGGCCGACAGCCGGCTGGCGCAGGTCGCCCGCGCCATCGCCTGGATCCGGGCGAACTACCACCGGCCGCTGCGCATCGCCGAACTGGCCGAGCTCGCGGCGATGAGCCCGGCGAGCCTGCACCGGCATTTCCGCGCCGTCACGGCGCTGAGCCCGCTGCAGTACCAGAAGCAGGTCCGGCTGCACGAGGCGCGCGGGCGGATGCTGGCGCCGGCGGCCGACGCGCAGAGCGTCGGCTTCGCGGTCGGCTACGACAGCCCGTCGCAGTTCAACCGCGAATACGCCCGGCTGTTCGGCGCCCCGCCCGGCCGCGACGCCGCGCGGCTGCGCGCGGGCGGCGGCGCGGCGGCGCGGGAGCTGGCCTCGGTATAGGCGCGCCGGCGGCGGGCGTCGGCGGTTCCGGGCCGGCCGGCGGCGGCGGTCGGCCGCGCCGGGGAGTTTGGGTTGATCCAGTGCGGCTTTGCGACAATAACGGGGCGTCGAGCAAAGAAAGGCCGCGAATGCGCCGTCTCTATCACCAACCGCTGTCGCCGTTCTGCCGCAAGGTCCGCCTGGTGCTGGCCGAGAAGAAGATCGAGGTCGAACTGGTCGAGGAGAAGCCCTGGGAGCGGCGCATGGACTTCCTGCGGCTGAACCCCGCGGGACAGGTGCCGGTGCTGAAGACCGACGACCTGGTGCTGGCGGATTCCGGGGCGATCTTCGAATATCTCGAGGAGACCCAGCCCGATCCGCCGCTGCTGCCCAAGGACCCGGCGCTGCGCGCCGAGGCGCGGCGGCTGACCGCCTGGTTCGACGACAAGTTCCACCGCGAGGTGACCGCGAACCTGCTCTACGAGCGGGTGAACAAGAAGCTGAGCAAGACCGGCTATCCCGAGAGCGAGAACATCAAGGCGGGCGTCCGCCATATCAAGTACCATCTCGACTACATCGGCTGGCTGACCGACCATCGCCGCTGGCTGGCGGGCAATGCGATGACCATCGCGGATTTCGCGGCGGCGGCGCATCTGAGCTGCCTCGACTATGTCGGCGACGTGGACTGGTCGCGCAACCAGGGGCTGCACGACTGGTATTCCAAGATCAAGTCGCGGCCCGCCTTCCGCTCGATCCTCGCGGATCTGGTGCCGGGGTTCAATCCGCCGGCGCATTACGCGGACCTCGACTTCTGAGATGAACGGCGCCGGGGCGGCGGATCTCGCCCGGCGGATCAAGGACCGCGCGCGGGCGGAGGGCTTCGCCGCGGCGGGGATTTGCGCGCCCGACGCGATCCCGGAGGCGCCGGAGCGGCTGGCGGCGTTCCTTGGGGCCGGGATGCACGGGCGGATGGGCTGGCTGGAGGCGCGGGCGGGCTGGCGGGCCGATCCGGCGGCGCTGTGGCCCGAGGCGCGGTCGGTGATCATGCTGGCGGAGGTCTACACGCCGGAGACGGATCCGCTGGCGCTGCTGGAGCGGACGGATCGCGGGACGATCAGCGTCTATGCCCGGGGGGCGGATTATCACGACCTGGTCAAGCGGCGGCTGAAGCGGCTGGGGCGCTGGCTGGTGGCGGAGACGGGCGCGGAGATCAAGGTCTTCGTCGACACCGCGCCGGTGATGGAGAAGCCGCTGGCGC